>NZ_JAKJSO010000020.1:0-124974 GCF_050337045.1 Photobacterium kagoshimensis
CCCAAATACATAGCCTCGTCAGAAATGACGGGGCTTTTTACTATCTGAAATTTATGGTGATATGTCTGCTGTCATGCGGTACTCGCTCAGAGGATAGAGCGCAACCTTGCCAAGGTTGAGGTCACGCCAGCTCCTCGAAAATCGGGAACCTCGTGTGTCGCTCCAAGCTTTATACCCAAATACATAGCCTCGTCAGMAATGACGGGGCTTTTTACTGTCTGCGATTTATGGTGATATGTCTGYTGTCATGCGGTGCTCGCTCAGAGGATAGAGCGCAACCTTRCCAAGGTTGAGGTCACGCCAGCTCCTCGAAAATCGGGAACCTCGTGTGTCGCTCCAAGCTTTATACCCAAATACATAGCCTCGTCAGCAATGACGGGGCTTTTTACTATCTGAAATTTATGGTGATATGTCTGCTGTCATGCGGTGCTCGCTCAGAGGGTAGAGCGCAACCTTACCAAGGTTGAGGTCACGCCAGCTCCTTGAAAATCGGGAACCTCGTGTGTCGCGCCAAGCTTTATACCCAAATACATAGCCTCGTCAGAAATGACGGGGCTTTTTACTATCTGCGATTTATGGTGTTTGCCAATGGTAGGTCTCATCTTCAGCTTGTTATTCTTGTAACTCTTTTCTGCTTATCATTTAATGTAAACAATCAGTTAACATTTGGTGAGGCATATCATGAAGCTCAACTGCGATATGGGAGAGAGTTTTGGTCCTTGGCTTATGGGGCGTGATGATGCTGTCATGCCATGGATTAATATGGCTAACATTGCCTGTGGCTTTCATGCCTCGGATCCTGATGTTATGGCTAAAACCGTTGCTTGTGCCTGCCAGCATGGTGTCGAAATTGGTGCCCACCCAGGCTATAACGACAAAGAAGGATTTGGTCGCCGTAGTATTCCCCATAGCGCTGAATCTATTACACAGCTGGTGGCGTATCAAGCTGGCGCGTTAAATGCTATTTGCCAGTTGCATGGTCAACAAATTAGCTATGTAAAGCCTCATGGTGCGCTATATAACGACATGATGGCTGATGAATCTGTTTTTATCGCGATATTAAAAGCAATCTCAGGGATGAATTCAGTATTTATCCCTCCGATTAAGCTCATGGTTTTATCACTGCCTGATAACCAAAAATATCAAGGTCTTGCCGTTCAATATAAGGTTGAACTCTTATTTGAAGCCTTCTCTGATCGTGCTTATACACCTGAAGGCTTCCTCGTTCCACGTTCTCAACCAGACGCGGTTCATCACAATAGTGATCGCATCGTGCAGCAAGCGAAAGAGTTCACTCAAGGTTACGTCACAACGTCTGATGGTTCGCTCCTTAAACTCAGAGCAGATTCACTCTGCGTTCATGGAGATAATGACGCCTCAATTGCCTTAATTCAGACGCTGAATGAGGTACTGCAAGCATGATACGTATTGAACGCACCGCTGAAACAGCCTTAATGGTTTATTTAGGTGACAAGATAGATGTTGAGTTAACCGCTGATATTGCGCGTTATGTACATAAAATCAAACAAGCACTCCCATCTGCATTGGTTGAGATCACGCCATCGTATTGCTCACTGCTATTACAACTACACCCTGCACATTGCGCCGAGCCTGAACTAGGACGAGTTATCACTCGGTTACAGCAGATATATAAAGAGTGTGGCTTTGAAGCTGATGTAATTACACGAGCAAGCCTATCGACACACAATCAAATCAAGGTAGGCAAACAAGTCGTATTGCCTGTGTATTACGATGTGAGCGTAGGGCCAGATTTAGATACGGTTGCTAAGTATGCTCAGGTGAGTGTTGATGAAGTGATCCGTTTACATAGTCAGCAAGCGTATACCGTTTGTGCGATTGGATTTGCCCCTGGTTTTGCATTTTTAGCATCGGTTGATCCTCGCATTGCGACGCCGCGTTTAGCCACACCTCGTCAGCATGTTCCTGCAGGTAGCTTAGGGATCGCGAACACACAAACAGCGATTTATCCTTTAGATTCTCCTGGTGGCTGGCAGATCATCGGTAACTGCCCTCAGAGGCTTTTCGACCCAAATACAGAGCCAATGTCGCCTTTTGAAGTTGGTGATGAAGTGCTATTTGAACCCATAGATCGTGAAACTTACATCGAGTTAGGCGGGGTATTATGGCAACAATAAGTGTACTTAATGCGGGCATGCATACCTTAATTCAAGACACTGGGCGGTTTGGCGTGGCCGATGTCGGATTAAGTCAAGGCGGCGCGGCGGATCTGCATAGCTATTGCTGGGCGAATTACCTACTAACAAATGATGTTAATGCACCTCAACTGGAAATCCTTTTTGGTCAGCTGAGTATCACGACAGATGCGGGTATTTGTTGCGTATTAACAGGGGCTGATTGTAGTGCGGTTATTCACTGTCATTCAGAGCCTAATAAAGCTGTTGTACCTTGGCAGACTTTTATCTTACAGCAAGGTGAAACGCTTAGCTTAGGTTATCCACGATCAGGGTTACGATCATATCTCGCGGTGAGAGGTGGCTTTAATGCGATACCTGTACAGGGCAGTGTTTCAACCGTGGTTCGTAACCAAATTGGTGGTTTATTACCTGATCATCATGGGAAGGCGGGGCAGGCACCTAAGCAAGGCTTGCCTTTAGCCACAGGTGATCAATTAACGGTTGTTGAGTATGCTCAACAGGAGGGGCGAGACAATCAATTTTCACCGTTAGCCGCACCGAGTCGATGCATTCCTGATTATAGCCAAGAGACTGTTTTGCGTGTGATTGAGTCATACCAAGCAGAGGCATTCTCATCGTCATTTAAAGCGAGTTTTTTTAATAGCATTTACACCGTCAGCCCAAATAGCGATCGCATGGGGTGTCGCTTTGATGGTAACCCCCTCGTCGAGCAAGTAGAGAGTCTTATCTCGGAAGGGATCGCTTATGGGGCGATACAAATACCGCCCGATGGCTTGCCCATAGTGATGATGAATGACCGGCAAACACTCGGAGGTTATCCGAAAATAGGTTGTGTAGCACGTGTAGATATGGCTAAACTGGTTCAATCGCCACCTGGAAAAGTGGTGAAGTTTCAGCGTGGTGATGTCAGTTTGTTAACCCAAGAATGGCAACAGTTTTCGCGCTTTTTTGGTCTGTCTTTTTAGGAGTAGTAATGTATATCTTTGGCTATGGTAGCTTGATCAATGACCATTCCCGTTCACGTACAGGGCAAACAGGCCGTTCGACACCAGCAATGGTAAATGGCTTACAGCGCCACTGGAGCAAAGTGGATGGTAGCTACAAAATTTCGCCACTGATTGTTGTTCCTGAGGCTGGCCAGTGTAATGGCGTTATTGTCGAGGTAGATAGAGCTGCGTTGGCTGAATTTGATAAACGAGAACACGGCTATCACCGAATTAAAATTGATAGCCAAGATGTCGCGCTACAAAACAGTGATCAGCCTTTGTCTGGTGATGTGTGGGTTTACGTGAAAGATGAGCCACTAGCACCTTGTGCAGTTCAACCTATCATGCAGACCTATGTGGATACCGTTTTAGCAGGTTGCTTGTCGATCTCTGATGCTTTTGCTGAGTACTTTGTTTCTTCAACCCAAGGTTGGCATCACGCATTTGAAAATGATCGTCATCAGCCGAAATATGGCAACATGGCGGGTGTTGTCGATGCTCACCTCCCGATTATTGATCAGCTTATTCGCTCGGTGCGTGCGTAATTAAGATGGCAAAACCCAATAAGAAAGGCCCAACCAAAACCGTTGATGTGTACTGCGCTAATTGCAAAGCTCAACTATTTAAGTATCGGAAAGGTGGAAAAGGGGCACTGGTTAAATGCTTTAAAGAGCGTATAACGACAGACTTCACTATAAAAGCATGCCACTGCCCTGAGTGCGACACTGAGTTTGCCCGCGATACATTGGTAAGAGGTACGCCTGCATTTAAAATGATTGGCGGTAAAGTGTTTGCTAAATAGTTCTATATAACAAGAACAGGCTATAAACCAGAGTAGAGAGAGCCAGTGCACCTAGTGACTGGCTCTTTTTGTATCTACTTATCTATATATGTTAATTCTGGCTATCGCGGCTAATTTTTGGCAGACAGTGTTGGAGGGCACTCTTTTTTCATACTGAGTATTTCGGCTTCAAGGTTCAGGATGTTGCGTTTGTATTTTGCTTTTACCAATTGATAATCCAAGCTTGGTGCAAACCACATATCAATTTGTCTATCATTGACCTCGGTTTGTCTTACTTTTAACGTCTCGACTTCGCCATAGCGTGTGGCGAGCTTTTCGGTGCCTAACACCTCAAAGAAATAATGACTCACACGGCTCGTACTTTGCATTTTAAAGTCGAATTTTGTTTTCCCTTGGATCAGTAATAAACGTAGCTGTGCCCCCAGTGTATCGCCATCAAGCAAAGGGAACTCAGGATCATCATATTCTGTGGTTTCACCATTTTTGGTTATAGTAGATTGCTGACCGTTTGCACTAAATATGCCGGAGGCTGTGCGTGAAAGTAGGCCTGAAATGTTCTGCTCAAAAGATTGGGTGATGAAGGATTGCTGAACGTCAGACCAGGCCATTTCACTCTGATTTTTATATTTACTAGAAGTAACAAGAACATCGGCATTGCCATAGGCATAGACTTTGGCTTTGTTTCCGCGCCAATGAACATGACGAGACAGCGTTCCGACTTTCAGCCCGCTGAAATACAGTTGATAAGTCAGTGTTTTATTACACTGATGAAACTCGGGCAATGGTATTGCTTGCACGGAATATAAAGGGGTGATGATAGATATGAATATGATTAAAAAACGCAAAAAAACCGTCCTAAACTTGTGTTCCCAATAGTAACGTTAGCAATCTGTGAAATAGCTTGCCACTAGAAATCAGAGATTACATGTCAACATAGTAATACGTGACAATCAGATGGCGCGAGATAAAAAAAATAATAAAAAAAATCCAGCTGGCATCATCATTCTTTTCCCTTATTTTTCAGCGTATTGCAACAGGGTAAATAATTGGGATGCCACGCAAATGTTACATTTTCAGCTAAAGCATTGTTTTAGCGACTTTTATCATTACCAAGTGTTAATGACAATTTGATGGTGCTTATTTGACGATTCAAAGTATGACTTCTATTTTTATTTGGGTTTATCAAAAGAGGTGAGAGTAATGAAGAAAATGAATTCCGCTTATCGACTTCAGGTGATTAAAGAAGTGGCGATTAGAAAGCAGTTAACGTCGAATAATGATCCGATGGCAAATCATATTTCTCATCTACTCGAAACTCGTGCTCATCGTGAAGGTATTGTCGAGCAACAACAGACTTATTCAAACAGTCATTTTGATGAAAATGTTGGCGGTTGGGTGAGTGATCTGTGGGATACAAAACTATAGACATTGACGCTCAAAGTTGGCTTTCATACTGGCTTTGAGCGGTGATCATTTGAATATCGTAAGGGAGTGCTGGAACATCTCGTTTGACTAAGGTACATTGCTGCGTCAATAGAATTCAGGTCGACGAATGAACTACGTAGAATTAGATAGTTACACCCGTAAGTGGATCTTCACACATGCTTCTATGCCCGTGTCAGAAGATGATCTCGCGTTAATCCGTCCTTTTACTCAAGCACGATCTTCAGATATTTGGCGTGATCATATTAGCCGCCAAAGTCCCGATGCCGATCATTTTGAAAAGGATGATTGGGCTGCGAATGAAGCCATGTGGTCAGCGCCGATTGAATGGCAAGGTGCATGGGATAGCGACGAACCTGAGTTACCGCAAGAGATCCTTGATTTCATTGATTGGGAAGATAACACCACGGTATTTTTCTGTTATGAGAAATACAACTTGATTGAAACCAAGTGGGGTGTATTCAAACGTAACTGGAAGAATTTCTTATTCTTTGATGACGGCCCTATGTTGATTGGTCGTAAGAAAACGCAGACAATTTGGTTTCAATCAAATGGTTCTTGTACGTTAGGTCATCGTGAAAAATAAGTGGTATGCGCCTACTCATGAATACATGAATACATGAATAACAGCCTCGCTCTAGCGGGGCTGTTTTGTTTTTATTGTAGATACTGTCGCAAGAGGGTTAAAGATAACCACCTTCCCTTTCCCTGAGCTTTTGGCTTCATACATGGCTTTGTCAGCACGTCTTAAAATATCATCCACATTTTGATATTCGCCAGGATGGACATAGTAGCAACCAATGCTTGCTCCCACTTCGATGATATTTTCATCAAGGCTGATGGGTTGATGCAGTTTATGCAAAATACGTTCGCTGGTCTGCTCTACCTTGCTCGCATCTGCAACATGGTTGATGACGGTGATAAATTCATCGCCAGACAGTCGGCCTACCATATCCGTTTGGCGTATGGTGCGAGACATTCTGGCCGCCACAATCTTTAACACACTGTCCCCAACATCGTGACCATAGGTATCATTGATTACTTTAAAACCATCAAGGTCGATAAATAACACGGCAAAAATTGCTTTGCTTTGCTGCTGCTGATTAAGTAGCGTTTGTATGTGCGAGTGTAATTTACTGCGATTCGGTAAATTGGTGAGTGAATCGTGGGATGCTAAACGTTCAAGGCGCTCATTTTCTTTAATTGAACGTAAATCAGAAGCCACAATGGCAACCTGACTTTCACCGCTTTGTGGGTCGGTGAGGCGATGGACTCGCAATAATAGTGGGATGGTTGTCCCGTCTCGACGTAGTTGGTGGTATTCACCTTGCCATACATTATGATCCTTTAAATGCTCTCGAATGTGGCTCTCGATTAAACGATATGACGCCATATCTAACAAGCTATGAAAGTGTTTTCCGATGACTTCGTTAGGTTCAAATCCAACTAAGTCTTCAAATGCAGGGTTTACCATTTCAATAATGCCGCTTTGGTTCAGTACGATGATGGCATCTTGACTACTATCAAATACGTTAGCGGCAAGGCGCTGCTGTTTCTGAGCAAGGTGTTGTTTGGTTATATCTTCAATTGCAAATAAGAACTTCTTCTGATGATAAAGCGGACGACTTACGATTTGTAGCGTTCGCTCCACTCGGGTTTGCTGGCTCTGGCACTTAACCACATAATGGTTGAAATGTTGTTTGTTCGATAGCACTAAAGCGAGCAGATGCTTAAAACGCTCGGGTTGTTGTGGTCGTAATAATTGAATGAAATTTTGTTTAACAGCACTGCGTTGAGGCACGCCTAAAACATCGAAGCAGGCATCGTTCGCTAGGGTAATGGTTGCGCTTTCATCAATGACGAGTAACGCATGTTGTACAGTCGCGACGACTTCTTCAGCAAAGACTTTTTCCTGGCTAAATTGCTGTAAGGTTGTGCGTATTTTCACATCTCGTTCTTGCAGCTTTAACTGCATATCATTGAAACAATTCGCCAGTTCACCTAGCTCATCGTTTGTTGTTACTTTGGGAGTGAATTGGTGTTTTTTATCGTCGTGAACAATGGAGCTCATTGCTTTATTAAGCTCTGCAATCGGTTTTGTTACCCAAGCTTGAAGGCGATTAACGATGTAGCCACATACGATAAGGTAGAGTAGGAAAAGGAATAGGCTGTATTGCAATTGGGTGATTTGCAGTTGATGCAGCGGGGCGAGTGATACTGCAATAAACAGACTAGCTTCGTTATTTTGGGCATAGGTGATAGGTACATCTAGGTACAGCATATAGTTTCCAAAGTGAAAACCTTGCTGTTTTGCGATGATATGTTGCTGTTCTGTAGGCGCAACATAATCAATATTATGGTTGGTATATTGTGCCAGTAGTTTGCCATCATTCAGTTCGACAAAGGCGATTGAGTGTTCAGCCTTAAAAGATGACAATATTTCTTGTGCTGCAATTCTGTCATCAAAAAGAATGGCCGCGGTTAGGTTCATCCCTACACCTTGCGCCAGAATTTCTATTCTGCTAACAAGGTTAGCACGTTCTTTTTTAATAAATGTTTGGTACGTGACAACCTGAAAACTTAAAAAGACCAATAAGATGAAGCCCATAATAGGAAGCGACATCCTTTGCCCAAGTGAAAGGTTATTGATCCAGCGACGCATTGTCATTTAAGCCACTTGTTAAACTTTTTCCGATAATGGCGATGCGTAATAACTGTGAGCTGATCGCCATATTTGCATGCTTAATAACATCAAGCGCAATGATGGGCCTAATACGTTTTTTATCGGCACGTAGTTCTATCATGCCACCATAGTCGAGAAAATCAGGGTAGCCACTAATGGTTAGTACACCCGATAACTGAGGAATAGCGTGACTGATGGGGAATTGTGATGGGCTAATATAAACCAGTTCACACTGCTCCGCTTGGGATAGGTTATCGATATAGTGAAATACCAAGCGTTTATTGGCACTGAGATCGTTTAATACCAACTGGTGTAGTGTTTGGCTTATATTGTCTGCACCATAAGCACAGTACTGAATTTGGTGGTTCGGTGCTTGTGGCCAGCGAATAAAGCTAGCAAATCGATAGATGTAAACCGCTTTGATTTGGTAGTCATCATAAGCGCGACTTTGTTCCGCTCGGGCTTCTCCATTTACAAGCAAGCTGGATATAAAAAATAGCATCGTATGCACTGGATGTTTCAGTGCTTGAGAAAGAAGACGATAAAGTGTGCGATGAAAATGCCACATAATCAAATCAAAAGTCCCATGAACTACGTAAGTAAGCCGTTTCTCCAACTCGCGCCTTGTTTGGTGCATCCGAGTAGGGCGCCTTACCTAAGGCATCAATAATCAATTCAACTTTTGGCCAAGATGGTTTTTTCTGCCAGGCCAATCTAACGTCCACAGTCGTAACCTCAGGTGCAGAAAAGGGGTGTGATCCATCAGCTCGTATTATGTCAGATTCGACGCTCGACTTATGTTTGAACCATACATCAAACTGCCAACTTGCACTAATACTCCATAATGAATGGATAGAAACGTAATGGGAAGGTTGGTGATTGTAAGTCGTTTTTGTACCAAATTGAGCATCAGCCTTACATTGCTCATTACCACTGCAATAAGCTTGAGTATTGATAAAACTATAGCTGGTGTTCAAGGTGTAATTGGCTGCAGGATGCCAGCGAACCGCGGTTTCAAAACCATAGCTGTTTGCGTCTAACTGATCGCCGAACTGTGTTTGATGAACAAAAATGTTGTTTGGCATTTTTGTACCATCGTCACAATGTCCGTATTGACATACCCAAGGATTCTTACCTGTTTCTAGCATTCTTAAATTTTGATAATTGCTGAAAAATAAAGTGCTATCGATGTTTAACTCTGGTGTTACCGTAATACGGTGACCTGCATCTAAAGTAACGACAGATTCATTCTTCATATTTGGATTGCCCATGGTGAAGAAAATACCATTGTAATAACGGTATGCCTCTGAATTTTCATGATCTGGGGCGATGACTCTATTAACAACATAACCATCGGTTAAGGATTCGACGCTGGCGGGGGTGACCACGGCACGGCCGATCCCCGCCCAGAATTGTTGCTGCGGTGAGTGCTGATATATAAGGCGCGCTTGAGGCTGAATTTCAGTGGTATTGTTTAGACTGAAATGTTCGACTTTAACCCCTAATGTTGCCGTGACATTATTGCTGATTTGGCTTTCGAGTTGGCCAAAAAGGTTATAAATAACATCAGTATTGATTGGGTCGTTACTATAGCGCCCAATTGGCTCTAGGATCGCATAGTAGTCTTCAGTATAAGGAGCAACATCACGATGTATGAAGCGGATGCCTCCCCCGGTGGTTAATTCATTCGCCTCGGTTAAGCGGGTCCGCGTTAATCCGTCAATATTAAGGGTAGAGAACTCACCAGTGGATGACGGTTCAACTTTTGCGTTGCTATCCGCCCACAAGTGCATCTCATAGTCGGTTTTATCGTTATTTTGGAACCAGTCAAGGCTGATATAACCACCGCGAGAATAGTCGGTTAGCTGAGTCGGGATGACTTTGGCGGGAGTAGCTGCCAAGTCATAATTTTCCCAGTAGTGTTCGGACACGTTATGGTAGCCACCAAACTGGACGGTTATCGCGTTATTTCCTTGCTGGTAGTCTGATCGAAAGCCACCGCGATAGGTGCGCCATGGGTCATTGTTGTCATAGTAGTAGTCGGATTTAACACCTTTAACGAAAACTCGTGCACTAGTGTTTTCGTTAAGGGTAAAGCCATGACGGTAGCTGACTTCTTGATAGCTATGTTCACCTGCGGCTATTTCTAGGTGCTGCCCCAAGGTTTCTTTACTACTTTTGGTAATGATATTGATCACGCCATTAGCAGCATTGCCGCCCCACATAGTACCAGCAGTACCGCGTAGGATCTCGATTCGATCAATGTCTGACATCACCATATCGACAGTGTGCCAAAAAGTCCCTGACATTAACGGGCTAAAAACACTGCGACCATCGACCATGACTAATGCTTTATTAAACAGCACCTCGTTAAGGCCACGAATAGACACTTGCCAGTTATATTCACTTATTTTGTTCACTGTAACGCCAGGCGCAAGCGCTAGCGCATCGGCTACCGAGCGGGCACCACTACGTATAATTTGCTCACTAGAAATAACGTAAATAGCAGCGGGTACTTCAGCAATATTTTGGGTCTTCTTTGCTGCGGATGTCACTGTGGATTCAACATTAGATAGCTCATCAAGGCTCAAAGACATTAGCGAGCTGAGCCCTGGCGATTGTTTATCCGCGTGTGCGAACGCCATGCTTGAAAATAAAGCAAGTAGGGAGATTAAGAAAGATAAACGAGCCGTAATAACCACAGAGTCAGACTGCCAAATAAGTTATTGATTAGAGCAATTTTATCATAAATTAATTTCAGACAAGAAAGCATCAAGAATTAAATTGCTCCCTTTATCGATGAATTATTTAAATCCACTGTTTTATTAAGGATTGCATGCGATATAAATATAACATGATACCCAGAGGGAATTGCGGCGTTGGTTTTATAATGACGATTAAATATTTTTATTAATAATGGTGAAGTAATTGGGTCCTTATTGACACATATATTATATCGGGTATCAGTAATCGTCGTTGCTAATCTTCAACTTTTTCTAATAATTGTTTGATATGTAATGCAGAGTGTTGCTGGTGAGTGATTGATGAGTGAACAGACTGAGTTGTTGCGATAATAGGTTGATCGAGAGGTTCACCGATGGCGAGAAGAAGACGGCAACCATAATAGCTGGTTTGAACTTCAACTTTGTCTTCTGATGGCGTGAATATTGCCATTTGGTTTTTGTTAACTTCGGTTCCGCTGATAAACGCTTTTCCTGAATGAATAAATACAAATCCAGAACTGAGCCGTTTATTGGGTTGGATTTCCCACTGACTGTAAGGGGCGATAGCCACATCAAGTACAAGGATAGGGGACGGGGACGTGATTGGACTTTTGATATTATCTAATTCGCCGATCAGTACTTTAGCGGTGACATTACTTTTTTCGATTAGCGGCAAGTCATGGGCTGCAAATTTGAGGCTGGTTGCATCCGACATTTCAATATGTTGAGCGGGGAGTAAAATCCATAGGGCAAATGTTTCGACTAGCCCATCTATCGGTTTTAAAGTGTCTTTATGGACTACGCCATTGCCAGCTAGCATCATCTGAACATCGCCAGGTTCGAGTGAACTCTGGCTTCCAGTTGAATCGACGTGGTGTAAATGCCCGCATATAGGGTAAGTAAGTGTGTTGATACCTGAGTGGCCGTGAAAATCCAGCCCAACAGGTTGGGAGACATTTTTAGCTTGGTAATGATCCCATAAGGCAAAGGGATTAAGTTCCTCTATGTCGCCACTTTGTATATAAGCCGTCATATCATTTGACTTAAGACCGTAACGAATTTTTTTGATTGTTCTTGTTTTTTCTGCCATGGCTGCTTTCCATGAAGGTCTACCTTTACAGAATAGACCGAGGTCTTAACTTCCTCCATGCGAAACCGAGAATTTGTACTAGCGTTCGTTTTAACGTCAACCCCTAATCACATCAGCTACGATTGAATTAGGCTTAAACAGGCTGAAAAAATGCAGGTAGGTTAAGCAAAGATGTATAGAAATGAGGTGAGCAGGTTAAAAGGTGAACAGACTGGCGACGGATAGGATGATGTGGTGTTTAACAACTACTCATGATGACCAAGCGATACGTTTAACAGTGGCGATATGATGTTTCTCAGGTAAAATATATTTGTATAACAAATAACAAGGGTGACGCAGGTGCATAAATTAAATTTACAACGACACACTATTTTTAAACAGCAAGTTTATATTGCTGGCGAGTGGTGTGATGCCGAGTCGAACGCCAGCACGCCAGTATATAACCCCGCTGACGGTAGTATCCTGGGTTATGTACCTGAGTGTGGGTCGTATGAAACTCAGCGTGCGATTGAAGCGGCTGATACTGCGTCTAAGTTATGGAAGAAAACGACAGCCAAAGAAAAGTCGACAGTCCTACGTCGTTGGTTTGATTTAATTCAACAACACAGCGATGCGCTGGCTGAAATTTTAACGGCAGAGCAAGGTAAGCCGCTAACAGAGGCAAAAGGTGAGATTACCTATGCGGCCAGTTTTATCGAGTGGTATGCCGAGCAAGCTAAACGTGTTCAAGGGGAGATCATCCCGAGTCATAAGCTAGATGCGCGTATTTTAGTTAGCCATGAGGCGATAGGCGTGGTGGGAGCGATTACACCATGGAATTTCCCTGCGGCTATGATTACACGTAAATGCGGCCCTGCTTTTGCGGCTGGTTGTAGCGTGGTATTAAAACCAGCTCCTGACACGCCATTTACAGCCTTAGCCTTGGCAGCTTTAGCTGAGCAAGCAGGCTTACCCAAAGGTTTGTTCAGTGTGGTAACGGGGGATGCTGTTGCGATCGGCGGCGAGTTAACCAGCAATAAAAAAGTACGGAAAATATCATTTACAGGCTCGACAGCAATAGGGAAATTATTAATGGCGCAGTCTGCTGCGTCAGTTAAAAAATTATCGTTAGAGCTCGGCGGTAACGCCCCATTTATTGTATTTGAAGATGCCGATTTAGAAAAAGCATTAGCCGGTTATATGGTAGCCAAATTCCGTAATGCGGGGCAAACCTGTGTGTGTGCAAATCGTCTGTATGTGCATGAAGCCGTTTACGACAAATTTATGGCGATGCTAACTGATGAAGTGTCTTCACTCGTGATGGGCAATGGGCTTATTGATGGCGTGAACATTGGCCCTATGATAAACCGTGCTGCGGTACAAAAAGTTGAATCTCATATTGAAGATGCGCTAGCCAAAGGTGCCACCTTGTTATACGGCAGCGAAGACAAATCATCGACTCACTTTGTACAGCCAGCTGTTATCCGTGATGTGACAGATGACATGCTTGTTGCTACCGAAGAAACCTTTGGCCCTTTAGCTGCGGCCTTTACTTTCAGTAACGACGACGATGTAATTGCACGCGCGAATAATACGGACTCAGGTTTAGCGGCTTATATTTATACCCAATCATTATCAAAAGCTTTCCGTGTGAGTGAAGCCTTGGAATACGGCATGGTTGGCGTTAACGAAGGCTTAATCTCAACTGAAGTTGCTCCGTTTGGCGGTATTAAAGAATCAGGCCTTGGCCGCGAAGGCGCAGCACAGGGTATTGATGAATATTTAGAAACTAAATACACCTTGATGGGTGGTTTGTAGGGTTTACTTACAGAAACTTGGATTGTTTTAAGCGTAAGATCAATGAACCCTCGCAGGGCATTTAACTCTGCGAGGGCTCATCTATTTGAGGCGTATTTTTAGAATGAACGGTTGTACTGAAGGCCCACTAAGATTGCGTTTGCGCGTGTCGTTGCTTTAACTGATGTGCCAATAAAGCCTAGGTCAGAAAGTGATGGGTCAATATCTTTGGCATTTACGCCTAGTTTTTCTTCAACGTTGGTGTCTTGGCCAAGCAAGTATGTTGCGCCAAAGTCGATTGTTGAGTCTTTTGACAGATGATAAGTTAGACCTGCAGAAAACCATTGACGATCTGAGTCTGGAATTGATATTGATTTAATATTGCCAGTAGCTGCTTTGTCATACATGTAGCCAGCACGAAGAGTCCAATCACTATTTAGATAATAAGTACTACCTAAAGAGATATGGCCAGCATCTTTCCAGCTATATTCTTTAATGGTGCCATGGGCATTAGATTTTACTTGGTCGAATGCACTCCAGCCTACCCACTGCAAGCTATAGTGCATAGCAAGCCGCTCGGTGAGTAAGTGATAGCCTGAGAACTCAGCCATATCTGGTAATGGAATATGAAGCGTATCATTTTTCGCTAAACCGATAGCACCCGCTTTATAGACATCGCCTTTTGCTTCTAATGTGGGGCTTTTACGGTAACTTAAACCAAAGCGGTGGTTTTCATTTATTTCGTAAACTGTACCAATGTTCCAACCTAAACCATAACCGCTGGCTTCTGCATTTAATGCTTCTGTATTGAGGTTAGAACTCGATGTGTTACTAATATCGCCCCAGAAATCATACTCGGTGTGCGTATGTTTTATATTTGCGTTACGTTGAAGTGCTCCTGTGCCATATATAATATCCAACCCAGCGCCAATACTAAATTGTTCATTGATACGATAAGAAACCGATGCGCCAAGGTTAACGCTACGAACGCTTGTTGTACCGCCGAAAATAGATGCTGCGAAATCGTCTTTAAATTTAGTTTGAGTTCCGAAATTTGAGTATGCGGATATACCCCATGCCCATTGATCATTAATTGGGTGAATGTAGTAGATATTCGGTACAAACGAGGTTCCACCAATCCCATCGGTGTTTGATACGTCATGTTTACTTGCGCCTACTGATACTGGAATGACAGGGATAAGTGGATCCATCGAATTATCAGTATGTAAGTGAAGTTGGTTATAAGTGCCATTTTTAATGCGAACATCAGTCTCAATGACATTGAAACCTAATGAAAGGTTACTTTTCTTAAATAAAGCCATTACAGCAGGATTGCGCGCCATTGCTGATGCATTGTCAGCAATAACGGCATCACCGGCAAAAGCTCGCCCGAGGCCAGTTGCAGATTGACTATTTAATTGAAACCCTGCAGCCACTGCTTGGGTTGATGAAAAAGCAATTGCCGCAAGGATTGTTTGTGTTAACAGACGCTTCTTATTCATAGGTATCATTCTTTAGTTATTTATTGATGTTGCTTTTTGCGGCGCGAGTGTAGAAAACTAAGACAGCAAATGAAATCAGACCAGTTTCACATCAAACCCTTTGTGATTAACTTGTATAAACGTTGTTTTTAACTTGCTGATGAAGAGGTGGATTCATGTACCTTTTATTTTCTGATGGTCGGTTCTGTAAGCAATGTATCTGCAGGGTGAATAATCTTGTGTTAAAAAAGCTGGCCTGCTGGGATCTGATAAATGAACAGTAGAGTGCAATAACACTTTTTTACTGGCTGCTATTCCTTATATGGTTTATTTTAACCTTGAATAGCTTTCTAATTGCATGTTAAATCAGCAATAAACGGCGAATATATTAAGTTAAAGTGAGTATGCGGGTGGATAGTATCCAAAAAATCATGGCAAGAATCATTCTTAGTTTGTTTTCATTACTTTTCTCTGGTGCCTTGTATGCGAACCCAGTGAGTCAGGTAAAGACTGAGCAAGTTGAGCGTAGTGTTGTGGGTGCTGTTTGTGTTATTCGCGCAGGTGACAAACTTGTTATGCTGTCTGAAGTTATAACGAAAAAAATATCGCTCCCTGGGGGATATATAGAGCCCAATACGACACCTGAAGAAAGCGCTATTCGTGAGGCATTAGAAGAAACAGGTATAAACGTTGAGGTTTCGCATTTAATAGAGCAGCGTGCGCGCGCTGTTATTTATGCCTGTGTAGCAAAGCAACCAATATTAGTGTCGACCACAACGGACTCTTTAGGGTATCCCATTGTAGAGTCATGGTTTGCTGAACATTTTGGCAAAGAAGTTCGCCGTGTTTATTTAATTGGCCCCGATGAAATTAAGCCTGCAGATTATCGCTTTCCAAAAGACCAACCATTGTTAGCGCAATGGCTGGCGCAAACGCCTGAAAGTAAAGTTGATTATTACTCCGATTTAAGTGGCCATGTTAACTTACTTCATCAATATGAATTGCAACTTATTAGTCAATTTCAGCATTGGGTGAAAATTTGGCCACAAATGCAGCAATCCATTTTTGATGCCGTTATCACGGTATTGAATTTACCTGGTGAAGTTGAGTTTATTGTATTTATATTTGTTATCACTGCGGCCTTGTTTGGTGCGAAAGGAGTATTACGTTTATCTATTATATTATTGAGTGTCACTTATATTGCCTCAATATTTAAATTAGGTATTGGTTCACCACGACCGTTCTATATTATGCCTGCATTAAAACAAGCGAATGCGTATGGATTTGGATTTCCAAGTGGGCATACATTAATGGCAACTGTGTTATGGGGTTTAACCTGGTACTATTTTTCACGCCAGCGTGGTTTGATGACGATGTACCTCTTATTGCCGATTGCATATTGCTTGGCACTTGGACAAGCTGTTGCACGCGTATGGTACGGGGTGCATTTTATTACCGATACGATAGCAAGCCTTATTCTAGGCACGGGCATGGTCGCTATTTACATTGCATGGTTGAATGCAGAAAACTATTCTTTGGATGATTGCATTGTGAGCAAGTGGTTTTGGTTATCAATGTCGCTGGTAATAGGGCTAACGGCAAGTTTTAGTCACGCACCAGAACATGTCTACCTATTTGCAGCCTCTTTAGGTGTATTTCTAAGCTTGGACTATGTGAATTGGACACCGATCTCGTTTCGACAGTTCTCTCATCTACACAAGGTCGGTATCGCTATTTTCATCGCCGTCGGGATGCTATTTGTCGGCGGGTTAATTGGTTGGATAACACAGTGGTTGGCGTACCAATCGACCGTTAGTCTGATAGTGCTGTCTATTAGAGCTGTGGGTTGTTGTGTTGCAGCTGTTTGGCTAGTTGCAGGTACAAGCCTGATCCGAAAAGTAATTTCAACAAGGTTAGTTATATAATCGGCTTTACCTCACGCTTTAGTTTAGGTAAAGCGTGAGGTAAAGTGGTGGCTAATAATGATTGAGATAACCAGATGCCCTAGGATTCGGCAGTAAACTGGAACAAGGAGAGCAATGTTACCCGCACTGACGACTCAGAGCAGTATCGACAGCGTCGTACTGGACTACCTGAATGAACTCGACCAAGCTGGCTTTCTTGGTGATATTGAAACCACCTATGCAAGTCGACTTGCTGTTGCCACTGATAACAGCGTGTATCAGCAGTTGCCACAAGCCGTTATTTTCCCTACAAATATCGATGACTTATCGTTAATTGGTAAGATAGGTGCATCTGCACTTTTTCGCACTGTGACTTTCTCGCCTCGTGGTGGTGGTACAGGAACGAATGGACAATCTTTAACCCAAGGTGTTGTGGTTGATATATCTCGCCACATGAACCAGATCTTGGACATTAATCCAGATGAGGGCTGGGTACGAGTACAAACTGGCGTTATTAAAGATCAGCTTAATGATGCACTTCGCCCTCATGGTTATTTCTTTTCGCCTGATTTATCAACCAGTAATCGCGCCACAATCGGTGGCATGATTAATACGGATGCGTCTGGGCAAGGTTCGCTGAAATATGGCAAAACTTCAGATCATGTCTTGTCTCTTACGGCGGTATTGGCTGACGGCTCTGTACTTAATACGGCCCCAATTGTTTCTTCAGATGAGGTTATTAAGGCGGACTCACCTAACGATGATTTTGCTGCGAAAGCACAGCGAGTAAGTGAACAGGTTTGTCGCGACAAACGGCCTCAAATTATTGATAAATTCCCACCATTGAACCGCTTTCTCACTGGGTACGATCTTAAAAACGTATTTGATGATGATCTTACTCAGTTCGATATCGCCCGTTTGTTATGTGGTGCTGAAGGATCATTAGCATTTATTGCCGAAGCAAAATTGAATATCACGCCAATCCCGCAAGCACGGACCTTGGTGAATATTAAATATAACAGTTTTGATTCTGCCTTACGTAACGCCCCTATGATGGTAGAGGCTAACGCCTTATCGGTAGAAACTGTCGATTCTCGTGTTTTAAATTTGGCCAAGCAAGATATTGTATGGCACACAGTGAGTGACTTATTAACCGATGTCCCTGGTAAAGATGTGCAGGGCATCAATATGGTGGAATTTGCTAATCACTCAGTGGCCGAGAATCAACAACAAGTGAGCGAGCTTTGCCAGCGGCTTGATGGGCTGATCGCCAATAATGAACAAGGCTTGATTGGTTATCAGGTGTGCGATGATCTTGCGGGTATTCAAAAAATTTATGCGATGCGTAAAAAAGCGGTGGGGTTATTAGGTGCGGCAAAAGGGGCAAAAAAGCCTATCGCTTTTGCGGAAGATACCTGTGTACCACCTGAAAATCTCGCCGATTTCATTGCTGAGTTCCGTCAGTTATTAGACGATAAACAGCTGAATTATGGCATGTTTGGTCATGTTGATGCGGGGGTTTTACATGTGCGTCCAGCACTAGATATGTGTGACCCTGAGCAAGAAATGTTGATGAAAACCATTTCTGATCAAGTGGTCGCGCTGGTGGCAAAATACGGCGGTTTGATGTGGGGCGAACACGGTAAAGGCTTTCGGTCTGAATATGGTCCTGAGTTTTTTGGTGATGAATTGTTTACCGAACTGCGCCGAATAAAAGCGGCGTTTGATCCTGATAACCGAATGAACCCAGGCAAGATTTGTACGCCCATAGAAAGTGATGCTGAACTGGTTAAAGTGGATGGTGTGAAGCGGGGTTTTTACGACCGACAAATCCCGGTCAAAACCCGAGACAGCTTTAAGCAAGCAATGGAGTGTAACGGCAACGGTTTGTGCTTCAATTACGACACCAGTTCACCGATGTGTCCATCAATGAAGATCAGTGCTGATCGCCGCCATTCACCTAAAGGGCGAGCAGGTTTAGTGCGAGAGTGGCTACGCCAATTAGCAGAACAAGGTGTTGACCCGTTAGCGCTTGAGCAAAAGTTACTCACCACAACGCCGACGATTAAACAGATTATTGATAGGCTGAAAAATACCTACGGTAGCCAACGCGCCGCTTACGATTATTCGCATGAAGTAATGGAAGCGATGAATGGTTGTTTAGCGTGTAAAGCCTGTGCTAGCCAATGTCCGATCAAAGTGGATGTACCCAGTTTTCGATCGCGTTTCATGCATATGTATTACAGCCGTTATCAGCGTCCTGCTAAAGATTATTTAGTCGCGTATGTTGAAAGCTATTTACCACTAATGGCAAAAGCGCCAGCCATGTTTAATGCGGTGATGCGCCCACAATGGTCACAATCGTTAACGGCAAAAACGATTGGCTATGTTGATATGCCTGCATTGTCTGTACCGACGTTGCAAGAAAGGTTAGATGGGCATCAAGCGACACGCTTTGATTTAACTTGGTTGCAGGCATTATCTAAGCAAGAGCGTCAGCACTATGTACTGATAGTGCAGGATCCATTTACGTCTTTCTACGATGCCGATGTTGTTAGCGATTTCGTTTTGTTGGCCGAAAAGCTAGGTAAAAAGCCGATCATTGTGCCCTTTAAGCCAAATGGTAAAGCGCAGCATGTAAAAGGCTTTTTGCGTCAGTTTGCTAAAACGGCAAAAAATACGGCTGAGTTTTTGAATCAACTATCAGCATTAAACATCCCTTTGGTTGGTGTCGATCCTGCTTTAGTGCTTTGCTATCGCGATGAATATAATGAAGTGCTTGCTGATCAGCGAGGCGACTTTACCGTATTAACCGCCCATGAGTGGCTGTTACCCTTATTGCCTGATTTGCAGAAGCAAACGATGGTTGAAAATTCTGAGCCTTGGCATCTTTTTGCGCACTGTACAGAAAAGACAAAATTACCGAATGCCGAGAAAGAGTGGGGGGCCATATTTACCCACTTTGGCGCAGTATTAGAAACTGTGCCTGTGGGCTGCTGTGGTATGGCGGGAACCTTTGGTCACGAGAAGGACAAACTAGCAATGTCCAAAGGAGTGTACGCGCTGAGTTGGCAACAAAACCTAGCGCAGCGTGACCCTGAGCGTTGTTTGGTAACGGGATATTCATGTCGTAGCCAAGTTAAACGTTTAGAGCACCGAAAATTGAAACACCCAGTTCAAGCCTTATTGCAGTTACTGCTGTGATAAAGGATTAGGCGTCAAATTACGTCGCCCTTAAACCCAAATAGCCGCGATAAAACGCGGCTTTTTGTTATCTGTCTTACGATACATTAAAGAGCTAAATCGTTTAATTATCATCTTGCGGGCTTAGCCAGCGATAGACAATGCCCGCCACTAGAGCACCAAGTAGCGGTGCAAGCCAGAATAGCCACAGCTGAGAAACTGCCCAGTCACCGACTAATAATGCAGGCCCTGTACTACGCGCTGGGTTCACCGAAGTATTAGTAACAGGAATACTGATCAAGTGGATAAGTGTGAGTGCTAAACCGATAGCCAGCCCGGCCATCGCAGGTGTCGCAAGTTTATGGGTCGCACCCAAAATGACAATCAAGAACATAAAAGTCATGACAAATTCGGTCACAAAGCCAGAAACTAAACTGTACCCGCCAGGAGAATGTTCACCGTAACCGTTAGAGGCTAAACCGCCTGCTAGATCGAATCCAGCTTGCCCGCTGGCAATAACATAGAGCACATAGGCCCCGACGATAGCACCAAGTACTTGAGACAAAATATAGGGAACAACATCTGCAACAGGAAAGCGACCGCCAGACCATAAACCGACAGTGACAGCGGGGTTTAAGTGGCAACCTGAAATATGGCCAATCGCATAAGCCATGGTGACAACCGTTAAACCAAAGGCGAGTGATACCCCTAATAACCCAATACCGACATCAGGAAATGCTGCTGCAAGTACTGCACTACCACATCCCCCGAGTACCAGCCAAAATGTGCCAATAAACTCCGCGACTAGCTTTTTAAACATACGTCATCCCCTTAATCCTCCCAACATGATTGCTGGAAAGTTAGCGCAAATAAGTGATAGAAATTGCCTGTCAGTGGCAAATTAATGCTTATGTGTTGCTAAAGTATAGGTCTAAGGTGTCATAGGCATGTTTCAATAAAGAGACACGATGCAATATAAAGACGGGCTATTCGGCGCCAGAATGATCCAATAGATAGTCTTCAAGCTGATCTGATAGCCATTGCACAACGGCCCCACGGCGTGATTCTTGCTCGACAATTTCACCGTAAGGTTGCCAACTCATTGCGCGGTTATGTTTAATGACTTTCACTGTACCATCGCGCAACCTGTCTTTGATTAATAAGTCAGGCACATAAGACCAACCAGTACCGTCTACTACGGCATTGCGTAAATACTCGTAAAAGGCGAGGGCAATATAGTTGGTCGATTTAGGTGATACAGGTTTAAGGCTTTCATCATCAATATAGGCTAACGCAATTTCGGTATAACGTTCTAAATCTGCGCTGTGTACTTTACGTAACTGACTGAGAGGGTGATCTTTATGGGCGACGGACATCATACGGATTTGTCCTAAATCGACATGGTGTAATCGAGGGGCTCGGTGGTTAGCGGGGAGTAAGCCATAAGCCACATCGATAATGTTTTGTTCTACCATCTCTTCTAGCTCAGGTGGCGGGGCAACATACACAGAGATACTGGTTTTAGGAAAAGTTTGCTTGAGCTGCTTGATGAGATCCCGCCAGAGCGCTTCAGGTAATGCATCGTCACGCGCAATACGGATTGTCGACTCAACCCCATCAATATGTTGATTACATTTTGCTTTAATCTCATTCGCAATCATCGCCAGACGTTCACAATCATTCGCAACGGTTTGGCCTATATCGGTCAATAAAATGCGGTTACCTGTGCGGGTTAATAGTTTAACCCCTAAATCATCTTCTAATGCACTCAAAGCGGCACTTACCGTTGTACGGCTCTTATCGAGTTTTCTTGCGGCTTCGCTGATAGAGCCTGTTTGGCTGGCCTGTAGAAACATTTCTATTTGCGATATTTTCATTGTGATGCGACCTGCGAGGTAAAGAGAGTCTCTAGCTGTATTGTTATCAGTGACGAAAAATTCGTCGCTGAGAGATTATAACAATATTGAAAGTCACGTTACTATGAAGGTGATTACAAAAGAAGAGTACATATCGACGAAAAAGCTGTCGATTATTGAGGTTTATATGTCATGCAATATTCAACTAGAGCGTAAGCTACTACAATTTTCAACGTTATCATCTTTCCTTTTTGCTGTTATGGGCATTGGCTTAGGTTTATGGCTAGGCTCGTTAGTTATCGTTTTTGATGGTGCGTATTCGTTCGTCAGTTTAGCGCTTACGCTAGTGTCTTTAGCGGCAGCAGCCTATCTTCACCGTGGCACACATGCGGCTACATCATCAGTACATTCACAGCAAGTTGAATCAAGTGTGATTGCCTTTAAAGGCATGGTGATTACACTCATGTGTCTAGTGTCATTTTATAGTGCGGTTGAAGCTATTTTAAACGGTGGCCGTAATGTTGATACCGGCATAGCTCTCATTTTTGGTGTGGTTAACGTTATCGGTTGTTTTATTAACTACAAAGTCATGGCGATATATAGCAGCAAAGCGGAATCAGCCTTGGTTGATGCAGAATCTAAGCAATGGTTGATGGATACGGTAATCAGTGGTGCTGTACTTATTGGCTTTACCATAGCCACAGGTTTAACAATGTCTGCCTATGCACATTTAGCCCCGTATGCTGACCCAGTAATGGTGATTATAGCCTCGGTGTATTTTGTTATTGTACCGCTACAGATGACATGGGGTGCACTTAAGCAACTACAAGCAACCCGTCAGGTAGTAATAGCAAGCTAGCTAAGCAAAAGGTCAGGCTCTTGCGCAGAGTAAATAAAGAAGCGTGTGAGAAAAGAAATATTCGACTAAGCGCCCAATGTTATTGTTAACATTGGGCGCTTTGTATTATCGACCAAGCAGTAGAGTTTGCTCGATCTCTCTGAAATAATGGGCGGTGTTTTGAAGTGAGGTTGCTGTTAACCCAGGTACACCATAAATTTCAACATCGGCATTGAATTTGGTTTGCACCTTGTCGACTAATAAGTCGAAATCACCATCGCCAGAAAGCAGGATCACACGGTCAACATCAGGGGCATGTTCGACAACATCGAGTGTGATACCCACATCCCAATCGCCTTTGGCGGAGCCATCACTGCGTTGAATAAAAGGTTTTAATTTCACTTCAAAACCTATGCCACGCAAAATATTCTGAAACTGACGCTGTTTTTCATCGCCACGGTGAATTGCATAAGCATAAGCTGCCACGACTTCTCGCCCTTGGGTTGCTTCTGCCCAAAATGCGTTGTAATCGAAGTTACAGTGATATTTTTCTTTGACCGTGTAATAGATGTTTTGCACATCGACAAAAATAGCGACTTTTTCCACAATGAATCCATTTAGAGAAGTGACCTTTCAAGCTTACCCTTTTGTTACTGAAAAACAAAGCAAAGTGCCGAAACTAGCTGTTGTAGGCGCTTAGCGGTATAGTGAAGTCATAATTAATCGTAAAGGTTATTCAAATAGATGAAAAAGTCAGTCTTTGTATTTACTGTGTTAGCTGCCTCATTGACTGCTGCTACGGTACAAGCGAAAAGTTGTCCAGTTGAAGTACAGCACGAGGTTCGTATTGCTGGTGAACAAGTTTCTGTGTACGAAGCGGGTCAACCTAAACTGCTTATTGATGAAAACAACAATGTATTCGTGAATGGCAAGCAGTTAGATTTGAATGCCATGCAGCAACGCGCGTTAGATGCCTATTCTGAGTCGGTAAAAGAGAATTTACCTAAGATGGCTGATTTGGCGAAAGATGGTGTCGGTGTGGCAAACGATGTACTGGATGAGGTCTCTGCGGATTTTGACTCCAAAGAATCTTTTGCCAAGGTGCAAAGTTTAATTGATGAATACGCAGCGAAAGCTAATGATAAATTCTACCCTGAGGGTGAATTTGTGATGCCGAAAAATTTGTTCGATGAAATGGACACCAGCTGGAAAGGTGAGTTTGAACAAGCGCTAAAACATGTCAGCATGGAATCAGCATCAGCCATGTTTGCGGCACTTTCTGCTGAGATGAAAGATGGCGATCTCAGCTTTTCGGAGTTGCAAACCAAGTTTTCTGATCTTAAAGCACGGTTAGAAGCTCGCATTCGATCGCGTTCGAGCGAAATGGCGGTGAAAGCCAATGATTTGTGTGATTCGATGAAAGGACTTGCGCAAGAAGAGCAAGAAGTGCAAAAGGTCATCCCTGAACTTAAAGATTATCAAGTCTTTGAAATCTAATACCAGATCATGATCAACGTGTACCTTTAGGGCGATAAGTTGATATAGATTTGATTGCAGGAGCGCTGCGCGTGTTACGTTAAATCTATGTACCGATATCATTTATCGTCTTGAGCTGCATGCCTGCTCTAGCATTATGCCCTTGTGATCTCATGGACATAATTGCCCTCATCTTTAGGAGTTCACACCAATGCTTAAAATTGCCGTTATTATTGCATTGCTTTTGCTCGCATTCATTGCGGTTAAGTACCTTAATGAAACCCAGCAAAAGACAATCATAAAATTATTGTTGGTGGTACTGGGTGGGGTAACGCTCTTATTCCTTAGTTCTGAACTTTTCCGCTAGCATGCTTTAATTTTTTTATTGCCAGAAAGTAAACAGCCCACGCAGTCGTGGGCTGTTTTGTCTTTATAGCGTTGTAACAGACTTCAAGCTGTCTGTATTATGCTCTTGAGCGACTACGGTTAGGCTTGTTACCGCCGCCATTCCCACCATTACGGCTTGCAGGTTTGCTGTTGCCACCACGTGCACTTGGGCCATTGCCTGTATTGTTACGGTTGCCCGATGATTGGCCAGTTGGCTTACCACGTTTACCGTTATTGGGTTTATTGCCGTTGCCGTTGCCGTTGCCGTTTTGCGCTCGGTTTCCACCATTGCTACCCGGTTTACCATTGCGTTTGCCATCTTTACGGATGTCTGGCTGATTAGGGTGTTTGGTCGCAAAGCGTTTTGCACCATGGCGACCAGAACCACGACGCTGTGCTGGTGTTAGCTCTGCATCACTGCCTTCTTCCGGAACCAAGCAATTAGGACGATCACCAATCAGGTATTTCTTACCCATGTTGACTAGGGCTTCACGGATCAAAGGCCAGTTTGCTGGATCGTGGTAACGCAGTAATGCTTTGTGTAAGCGACGCTGCCGCTCACCTTTCGCAACAAATAAGTCTTCACGCTTCTTGTATTTAACACGCTTCAACGGGTTGGTTTCAGAGTGATACATCGCTGTTGCATTACACATTGGCGATGGGTAGAAGTTTTGTACCTGATCACACTGGTACTCGTTCTGCTTCAACCAAAGCGCAAGGTTGAGCATGTCTTCATCTGTCGAACCTGGGTGCGCAGAAATAAAGTAAGGAATAAGATATTGCTTCTTACCTGCCTCACGGTTGTATTTCTCAAACAGCTCTTTAAAGCGATCGTATTTGCCCATACCCGGCTTCATCATCAGATCAAGCGTGCCTTTCTCTGTATGCTCTGGGGCAATTTTTAAGTAACCACCTACGTGGTGCGTCACGAGCTCACGAATATACTCAGGTGATTCGATAGCTAAGTCGTACCGCACACCAGATGCAATCATGATCTTTTTAATACCTTTCACTTCACGTGCTTTTCGGTATAGATCGATTGTGTGTTTATGATCTGTATTGAGCTTCTTACAAATATCAGGATAGATACATGCAGGGCGACGACAGTTAGCTTCCGCTTTAGGATCTGCACAGCCTAGGCGATACATGTTGGCTGTTGGGCCACCAAGATCCGAAATTGTGCCAGTAAAGCCAGGGACTTTGTCGCGAATTTCTTCTAACTCGTTAATGATCGACTCTTGTGAGCGGTTTTGGATAATACGTCCTTCGTGTTCTGTGATAGAACAGAATGAACAACCACCAAAACAACCTCGCATGATATTTACCGAAGTCTTGATCATGTCATAGGCTGGGATCTTTGCTTTGCCGTACGAAGGGTGCGGTACACGCGCAAAGTACAGGCCAAATACGTAGTCCATTTCTTCCGTTGTTAGCGGAATAGGCGGTTTATTGATCCATAGCTCACGATCAGCGTGTTTTTGGATAAGTGCACGCGCTGAATGCGGGTTCGTTTCTAAGTGCATGACACGGCTTGCGTGTGCGTACAGAATACGGTCATTACGCAGTTTTTCATACGAGGGTAAACGTACTG
Source organism: Photobacterium kagoshimensis (assembly GCF_050337045.1). Classification (NCBI taxonomy): domain Bacteria; kingdom Pseudomonadati; phylum Pseudomonadota; class Gammaproteobacteria; order Vibrionales; family Vibrionaceae; genus Photobacterium; species Photobacterium kagoshimensis. Next base: position 26,397 of record NZ_JAKJSO010000020.1, read on the forward strand.
CTGTGCTATTTGAGTCATGGCGAGATGGCTGAATGTGAACCACTTGCTTAACAGGCTGTGCGTCTGCTTGCTCTTTTTTATTGGTTTCACACACCTCTTCAGTCGCATATGGGTTCGGCATTTGCATGGCGCGGCCCGGCTTTTCAATGCGACTTGAATCGATTTCTTTATATCCAGCAGGTAGTTCGCGCATCATTACAGCCGTACCGGCAATGAACTGCATTTCTTCTAGCGTTTTACCGTCAGCAAGGCTGTGTGCGACTTCAACCAGTGCACGTTCGGCGTTACCAAATAAGAGGATGTCAGCTTTTGCATCCACTAAAACAGAACGACGAACTTTATCAGACCAGTAATCGTAGTGGGCAAGGCGGCGTAGGCTTGCTTCAATACCACCCAACACGATAGGGGTTTCTTTGTAGGCTTCACGACAACGTTGCGAGTAAACCAATACGGCACGATCAGGGCGTTTACCCCCTTCGTTGTTTGGTGTGTAGGCATCGTCGTGGCGCAGTTTACGGTCGGCAGTATAGCGGTTGATCATGGAATCCATGTTACCCGCAGTAATACCAAAGAACAGGTTAGGTTGGCCAAGTTCCATGAAAGCATCTTTGTTATCCCACTTAGGCTGGGAAATGATACCAACACGAAAGCCTTGCGCTTCAAGCAAACGGCCAATGATAGCCATACCAAAGCTAGGGTGATCAACATAAGCATCACCAGTAACAATAATTATGTCGCAGCTATCCCAGCCAAGTGCATCCATTTCTTTTCGAGTTGTCGGTAAAAATGGCGCTATGCCATAGCACTCTGCCCAGTACTTTGGGTAGCTATTGATAGGTGTTACTTTGGTTTGCATACATCGACCTCTATTTTCTGAGGCGGGAATTATAGCGGCAAGCTAGATCACTGGCTAGTCTCAAGCCGCGGGAGCATGTAATTGTAGACTAATATTCTTGAACACTGCACAACATGGAGGGCGAATGTGAATGTCCCGTACAAAATAGTGGCATATAAAAAGCCCGCACAGGGCGGGCTTAATCAGTACTTGTTTAAGATAGTTATTAAACGGCAGTTGGAACCATAATTTGCGTTGCAACAATCACGATAACAATACCGACAAGGACTGGTACGGAAGTACGTTTAACAACTTCAAACGGTGATAGTTTTGCCATGCCAGAACACGCAACAACCACGCCAGATACAGGGGAAATTGTACGGCCTAAGTTCGATGCTTGTAGCATAGGAATAACAAGGTACGCTGGGTTAATGCCCATTTTAGCGGCAAGACTCGGGATAAGTTCTACGAATGCGTAAAACGGCGCGTTACCAGAACCTGTAGTGATAGCTGCAATTGCAGTAATAGCCACCAGAAGAATCATTAAGAAGATACCGCCAGCGCCAGCTACTTCAGCTAAGTGCAGTAGGTTGTCGATAAAGCCGACAGACTTTAGACCTTGTGCAAACACACCCGCCGAGATAAGTAGCATTACCACGCCAGAGAACGCATCGGCCATGCCTTTGTACGCTGCATCTAGGCCTTCAAATACCTTGCTTGATTCACGGTGACGAACAAGTTCGATAATAGCGGCTAGGAACATACAAATAACAAGGATAGTAACGATGTGTAGCTGTGGGAATAATTTACCGCTGAACAGTAGTACACCGATGATAGGCGTAAACGGTAAAATACAGAAGAACTTAGGTGCGTTAACTTCAAGTTCAGAGACATCTAAACGCTCATGAACAACACCTTCTTTGTCATCAAGGTAACGCTGCCAGAAGAAGTGTGCAGCTGCCATACCGATGATTGCAACAATAGAGATAGGTAGGGTTGTTTTGAATGCAAAATCAATCAGTTCCATGCCTGCTGATTCAGCAGCAACAACGACATCACCCGATGTTGGCGAAAGAATGATAGCGGCAGGCGATGCACAGATAGCAGCTGCTGCACCACGGCTAATACCCATATTCACCATTAGAGGGAATAAGGTCGCCATCAGTAATACACCCAGGCCAGTTGCTGAAGAAACGGCTAGCGACATTAGACATGCCACAAAGTAGGTCGCAACCATTAGCACATAAGGTGATTTGATAAAGCGAAGTGGGCGAGATGCCATCATTACAACCATATCGTTGGCACCGATCTTCGTCATGTATGCAGCGAAACCACAAAGCATCATGATCATCATGCCTAGACCGCCCGCGCGGTACATTAATAGGTATTTGATGTACTCAAAAACGTCTGTTAATGGGTTACCTGTAGAGGTAACGCCAGATGGTAAAACATCTTTACCTAACGCAGCGGTTATCGCTAATAGAATAATACCGCCTGTTAAAAGCACTCCAGTTGCTGTGTATCCTTTAAAGATGTATCGACCTACACCTGCTGCAACCAGAAGACCTATTACTAACTCCAACATGGAAATGTCCTCTTAAAACTACAAATAAAAAAATAAAATCTGTGAATAGTTGAATAATTTGCTTACACATTGTTTGTGAGCAATGTACCTAAAAAGGAGAAGAGGTACGATAGTTAACAAACTAACTTATGATCTAAAACATAATTTTCTGTACCATGTTAAATTTGTGCTGCTTAACTGATAACTTTAATGGTTGTATTGGTAAATACAAGATTAAGAAAGGCTTTTTGTTTAAGGATAATAGGTGTGCATGTTAATGTTATAAGCATGAAGTGGCATTGATGTGTGAAATTGATGTGACGTTGAAATCGTATTTATAAATTCACATTTATATGCAACATTCTTTTACATACTCTTTGAATGCACGGTCAGCGAGCGATAAATATCCATGCTTACGCCATGCAATAGCAATATCTAAAAAAACCGCTTCTTCAAAAGGAACAGGCAACACGCCGTGTTCGTGCTCTGTCACCATTTCGAGTAATGCACTAATCGCAAAGTCACGTCTGACTATGTTTAAAATCATTGGCAGCAGATTCGTTTCAAATGAAATTAAGGGCTGGAGCTTTTGGCTATCGCATACACGGTCGATGAATTCGCGGTGAAAATAGCCTTGTTTAAACATGACCAATTCTTGGGCAAAGAATGTTTTGAAGTCGATACTTGCTTGTGATGCAAAGGGATGATCTTCGCCCACCACAGCGACCATTTGCGACGTGAGTAAGTGCTCTGTCTCAAGCGCTTCGGGAACGTTATGGTTAATGATAACGCCTAAATCCAGTTCGCCTTCTATGAGCATCTTTCGTATTGATTGTGCTCCGCCTTCGACCATGGTCAACTTGAGATTAGGGTATTGGCTCTTAAAGCCCATTAATATTTCAGGGAAAAAGTAAGATCCTAGCATGCTGGGTACACCTAATCGCACTTCTCCTTTTTCTAATCCCTGTAATTCAGCCATCGCAATTTCGGCATCTTTTAATTGCTGTATCACTAAACGTGCATGAGGCATTAATACATCGCCTTCATGGGTTAAGCTGATCTTTCGTTCATTGCGATGAAAAAGGTCAAGCCCCAGTGATGTCTCAAGTTTTTTTATCGCGATGCTTAACGCGGGTTGAGCAATATTAAGTTGCTTGGCGGCTGCGGTGAAATTACCGATTTCAGCGAGAGTCACAAAGTATTTAAGCTGACGAACATCCATGGCTATATCTTTTATTTATCATCTTTATAGTTTCAATATATTTTCATTATTACTGGCAGCTTGCTACTGTTTTGTCATCAATTTAAGAGGTGACAAGCAAGATGATTCAGGTTGGAACCACATCCTATAAAAAAGCGACATTTTCCCTCGCGCTGGGGTCGTTTTTGGTGTTTTGTAATTTATACCTATTCCAGCCTGTATTACCTGTAATGGCTGCGCAGTTCTCGGTGAGCGCAACCAAGGTAAACTGGCTATTAGCGGCTGGTACATTTAGCCTTGCTTTAACCTTAGTGCCTTGGGCGGTAGCATCTGAATGTGTTGGGCGTTATCGCATTATGCTGGTTAGTTTATTTTTATTGCCCCTTGTTGGTTTGTTGATGCTGTGGGCTGATACCTTGTTTTTGCTGTCAGTGGCACGGGCGGTTATGGGAATTGCTTTAGCGGGGTTTGCGGCCGTGGCCGTTGCCTATATGGCTGAGGAGTTTTCAAGCAAAGCACTGATGTTAGCGGTGGGGACTTATATTAGTGCCAATTCATTAGGGGGCATTTTCGGTCGTTTATTTGGTGGTATTGTCACTGAGTATTGGGGATGGCAGACAGCCGTTATTGGTATGGCTATTTTTAGCTTTATTGGTGCCTGTGCGGTTTGGCGTTTATTGCCTCAACAGCAGCATTTTATGCCACCAGAAAAAGGGTTTGGGTTAAACCAGCTACGTGCTCAGCACCGTTTTATTATTCAGCATTTGAAGCAGCGTTCTCTGTGGTTGGCGATGTTGATTGGTGGTATTAACTTTGCACTATTTGTTAACTTATATTCGGTGATGGGCTTTCGCTTAGTCGCGCCGCCATATTCACTGCCGTTGAGCATCACGGCTATGATTTTCTTGTGCTATTTGAGTGGCACAATTACCGCGAAACTGAGTGGTTGGTGGAGTCAGTCGTTTAGCGTGACATCAGGTATGTTACTGGGCTCTTGTGTGAGTCTCGCGGGAATGTGGATAGCAGCAGTTGAATCTATCCCTGCAATGTTGCTGGGTTTATTACTGATCAGCTCGGGTGCTTTTTTTACTCACTCGTTGGCTTATGCTTGGGTTAGCCGAAAAGCAAAAACGGCAAAAGCCACAGCAACCGCGCTATACCTTGTGCATTATTATGTTGGTGGCAGTTTAGGCGGGTTCTACCTTATTGCTTGCTGGCAGTACGGTGCATGGCATGGGGTAGTGGCTGGTGGCATGGTGTTATACGTAGCACTATTTACCTTGTGTTGCTGGTTACGACGCTATGAAATACAGGTTGCGAAGACAGATAATTTGTCATCCGCAACCTAATATCGAGTGATCTTGTGTTTAGTATTTGAATTGATTAACCACTTTATCTAATTGTTCGGCCATGGCTGAGACCTCGCGGCTACTTTCTGCTGATTGTTGGATCATAGAAACAGTGTGCTGCGCCAATTCAGAAATATGGGTGATATTTTTATCAATCTCAGCCGATACCATGGCTTGTTGTTCTGACGCTGATGCAATTTGTAAGTTCTTATCTAAAATACCACCGATTGCGTCACCGATACGATTCATAGCGAGTACGGCTGATTGTGTCTGTTCAACCGTGACTGTAGTTTGTTCTTGGCTCTTATGCATGATAGCCACAATTTCTTCAACGCCATTATGTAGGTCTTCAACGGTTTGCTCTATTTCCTTGGTGGAGTGATGAGTATTCTGTGCTAATTGACGTACCTCGTCAGCAACAACGGCAAACCCTCGTCCTTGATCGCCAGCACGAGCAGCTTCGATGGCGGCATTCAATGCCAATAAGTTTGTTTGATCCGTAATATCACGAATGACTGAAATAACTTTGTTGATGCTTTGGCTTTGCAGCTCTAGCTGAGTGATGAGTGTTTGCGATGCTGTAATATCTGTGGCTAGACATTGCAAGCTGTCACCTGCCTGTTGGCTGATCTTTTGGCTGGCGAGAGCTTCATTTTGGACATCTTCTACCGCATGCGCCGCATCACCAATATTGGCTGCTATATCATTGCTGGTTGCGAGTAGTTCATTAACAGCAGTCGCAACTGAAGCAGACTCAGCTTGTTGCTGTTCGGCGTTGGTCATACTGTGCGTTGAAGCTTGGTGTGAGTCTTTAGTCGTGCTTGACAGCTGTTGGGCAATAAGGGCTACGTCACGGATAATAGCTTGTAATCGTGCTGTGAATTGGTCGAAAGATTGACTTAATTGGGACAGCTCATCTTTACCTTTATCATCCATACGAACGGTCAAATCACCTTCGCCAGCTGCAATACTGGCCATGATGGCATTCACTTTGGCTAACCGCTGGCTAATTTGGCGGCTAATGATCAACAAAGCACCACTGATGAGCAGTGTAAAACCAAGGCCAATGACAGCGAGTATTATCTCCTCTGTTTGTACGCGTGCACTAATGCTTTTCAGCGTTGTTTTTTCAAGATCTTTTAAGTCTAACTCGACATTGTGAACGGCTGTTCTAAGTTGGCCATATAAGCCTTCCGTAGGTGTTAACCCTATTGTTTGATAACCAGCACTGAGTTCATCGAACATGGTTTGGTAGAGCAAAATACTTTGCTTGAGGGGGTGTTTGTCACTGCTGGTTAGGTAGCTTGCTGAAATAGCCGTCAGCAGGGTGTCGGCGTTATTATTAAATGCGGTGACATGATCGATATTACGGGTGAGCAGGAAGTCTTTTTCATTACGCCTTAGGGTTAGTAACATGCGACGAAGACGATCATTTGCGGTTAACAGCATTGCTTCTTCTGCTGCATCAGCCGCTTGGTGAATTTGGCCTTGTAGTCCTTGATCTGGAGTTAATCCGATAAGGATCCTCTGATCGGTGATGAGGTTAAATTGGGTGGCATATTGATTGAGCAGTGTGAATATTTCTAAAAAATCAGCTTGGTTTGCGAGTTCGTAATAATGCAAATTGGACTCGATTTGCTGTAATCGTGTGACTAAGGTTTGATAAGTCTGGTTGAACTGAGTGATGTATTTAGGATCGAGACGGCTGAGGAAGTCTTTTTCATAACGACGTAGGGTCAGTAAGTCATTTTGACTGCGGGCGGTTTCTTGGGCTGTAAATTGTAATGTTCCTAAATTATCAAAAGCCAGTTTTTCGATAAAGCCGAAAGCAACAATCCCAGTTACTAGGAACAACGCGAGTCCAAGTAATTTCCCTCGGATTGTATGAAATGAAAATGTCCTCATAAGCCAACCTTATTGTCATATTATACATACAACTATAGGCATATTTTTCATCTTGATGGATTTGTTTATTGGGTTATTTATCACTTTGAGACAGTGAGCAGAAAGTCATTGGATATCTGTTGGTTGGAAGATGCGTTGTGCTGTACATCGACCCAGCTTCGCGGAGTAAATAAGCCTTAGACTACTTCGTCTCAAATTAATGGCTTACAGATATAAGAAAAGCCAGTGTGATACTGGCTTTCTTTGGTATAACAAGTTGTGCCTTGGTTGATATTAATCGATAGCCATCGCAAGCAAAGAAACAGGGTGGATCGTTTCTAAGTCGGTGTTTTCTTCAATTTGCCATTTACAGGTTTCACAATCGGTAATGGCAAAATCGGCATTGGATTGGCGAATTTGCTTAAACAGTTTTTCACCAATTGCCATCGATGTATCGTAGTTTTCAGTTTTAAAGCCGTAGGTCCCTGCTAGGCCACAACATTGGCTATCGAGCACGACAACTTCAAGGCCTGGGATCATTTTAAGTAGCTCAATCGTGTATAAGCTACCGCCCGTACGCTCTAAATGACAAGGTGTATGGTAGACAATCTTCTTATTGATTGGCTTCATTTTTGGCATATCACCATTCATGAAGGCTTTAAGCAAAAAGCGCGTCACATACTCGATGTTATCAGCCACTTTGCTGTTATCGACTTTAAGTACGTGAGGGTATTCCTCGCGTAGCGTAAATGAACAGGTTGAAGAGGTTGATACGATAGGCGCATCGTACTTTTCAATTGCTTCTGCAAATTTCTTCACATTGAGCTTGGCGTTTTTCTTCGCTTTATCAAAGAAGCCATTGGCGATCAGTGGTACACCACAACATTTCTCTTTATCCAGCAATTGGACACCAATGCTCATGGCATTCATGACTTTGACAAAGTCTTTACCCAGTTGCGGGTGGTTGTAATTCACAAAACAGCCGTGGAAATAGTGCACCTGTTTTGGGTACAAGGCTTGGCTGGTACAGTTCTGTTTGTACCAACGGCGGAATGTGCCGTGTGAGTATTTCGGCAGTGATTTATGGTCATGCACGCCAATGGTATGGTGCATGGCTTTTTTCACCGGTTTTAAACTCGTAACAGCATTCACGATAGGGGCAAAGGGGGTTGCCACCGAGCCCATTAGATCGGTATGACTCAGCACGTAATCACGAATTGTTTTAATGTTTAGCGGCATTTTTGCGTGTTCATCACGCGCCACTGCAATTAAATCACCAATTTTTACGCCAGATGGGCAGGCGGTTTCGCAGCGTTTACAGTTAGTACAAAGCTTGAGTGTTTCATCGTAAAACTCAGGGCTTTTCATGCGTAAGCGTTCGCCATCGGGACCACATTGTTTAGGGCCTGGGTATTCTGGGTTCGCTTTTGCTACTGGGCAGTACACAGTACAAACGGTGCATTTAATACATTGATCGAAGCTAGTGTCTTTTTTTGGAAGGCTCATGCGATAGTCCTTTCTTGTTGTTCTGGTACGTTTTCAATTTCACGGGTGTGGTTAGCAATCATTTGCTCGGCAACAAAGTGGCCAGTACTGATTGCTACACCGCTGCCGCAGCCTTCTGTGACAGGATCGTAGTGAGACAATAATGCGCCTGCACAGTAAAGGTTTTCGATAGCTTGTCCTTGGCGAGATGGCTGTAGGGAGGCATTCGCTTTGACGCCCATTTTCATGAATGGATGGGCTTGTGTGCTAAAGAAATCGTGTTGATACCAGTTATCGCGATGTGGAATCGTGGATAAATCCAGATTAAAAATAGGTTCAATCACCGCTTGACGTTGTGCTTGCATGCCGTGGCTAAAAAAGCTGCCAGTGGCAATCAGAAAGTGGTCAGCAACAAGTGGCATTTCACGGTGATTTCGGGTGTAGATTCTGGCTAATTTGCCATTTTCAAACTCACCACGCTTTACTTCGTCACCAGCAAGAATAAGTCCACCAAGGGCTTTGTAGCGTGATTTCATTGCTTCTTCTAAACGTATGCCAAGTAGTGATGGCGGCATAGTTGGTAATTCACAAATGGTAAAGCCAGTTAAGCCTTCAAGTAGCTTGATGGTTGCTGCGCCATCGCCGTTGCCGAATACCGAAGGTAGAACAACCAGATCAGCTTGGCCGACTTGTTGAATTAATGATTTAGCAAAAGCATGTAGTTTAGATTCATCGCGCAATACTCGTGAAATATCAATAGAGCGGAATTCGCAAGGATTACGTTGCATGATTTCAAAATCAGGCAATTCTACAGCTGCGGTCGTGACCGTTACATCAGCAAATTGTGGCAGCTTAGAAACGTTATCTGCGGTTAATTCTGGTTGGAAGTCACGGAAACCATCAACGGTTACTAACGCAATACGTGTTAACCCTTGTTGTGGTTCAAACATAGGAAAAGGGTGCACGGTTTGTTGTGATAACCAAGTCGCACGAAATGTTCCCATTGGAGTAAGGCGCAAGTGATTGGTTTCATCACCTTGTGTTGTCAGTTGAACGCCACATTCAGCCATCATGGTTTGGTACCAATCAAGCGCATTTTTCACGTTTGACTGACCAATCTTACAATAAGGGTGGTCAGGCTGTTGCTGCTCTAAGGCAGAAAAAGCGTCGAACGGATGCGTGACTAGTTCACCATTAGGTAAGCGACCTAATAGATCGATAGAACCTGAAGAGAAGTGTAGAGCACTTTGTCCTGCAGCAATCACTGCTGTTTTTAAACCTGCTTCAGCACAACGAATGGCACAGCTTAGGCCAGCAACACCACCGCCGATAATTAAGCTATCAAATTTCATTGTGCAACCTCACTTTGTGCTTCGCTATTCATTGTTATCGTTGGAATATCGCCGTTCGGGATGTCATTACTTGGAGTGTCATTTGTTGGGATATCGCTACCGCCAAATAGGCCTTCATAAATCCAGTAGGTAAATTCACCTTCGCGTAGTGCATCACCCCAGAAAACAGGTTTAATGCCTTTCCAGCGCTCTTCGAGAAATTCATTTAATAGCTGGCTAGATTGGTTGCCTGTGGTTTTTCCATACTCTGAAAATAGTCCTGCCGCGCGGTATGAACACAATTCGCCTTGACATGGTCCCATGCCGACACGTGTACGACGACGTAAATCCACTAAGTTATGGACGTTTAATTCTTTAATGGCGTACTCAACCTCACCACTGGTGACCATTTCACATTCACAAATGACGGCTTGGCTTTTCTTGTCATTTTTAAGGAATTTATCTGCTCGCTCACCATGACGGTAATAAGCTGATTGGTAAACTGGCTTGGCGAGGCTCGCGGTTTTCTTGACAGATTTAGACGCTTGCTCAGAACCGGGAAGCGGTACTTCATGGGTGCTACATGCTGTCGTATTACCGAGCTTCTTAGCCACTAAATCTGTGGTCCATTCGGCCATCATGCGGTAGGTCATAAGTTTACCGCCGGTAATGGTGATAAAGCCTTCCATACCATCACGTTCAGCGTGATCCAGTAATACGATGCCGCGGCTAATATTACGGCCACTGGTATCACCATCAACGGCAACAAGTGGACGTACCCCCGCATAAGCACGAAGCACGCGAGTGTTAGCCATAATTGGTGCTAACTTGGTGCCTTCTTCTAATAGGACATCAATTTCTTTGCTTGAGACGTGCAAGTCATCAATTTTGTCGTAGTCAATACGCTCAGAGGTGGTACCGATAAGTGAAATGGTGTCACCTGGTACAAGAATGTCAGCGTCTGATGGCTTACGACAGCGGTTGATCACTAGGTTGTTAATACGGTAATCAAGAATAAGCAGTGAACCTTTGGCTGGGAACATCTTGATGTTCAAATCACCATATTCACAGATTTGTTGGCCCCAGATCCCTGCGGCATTTACCACTTGTTTAGCATAAATTTCAAAGTCTTGGCCAGTGGCTGTATTCAAGCATTTCACGCCTTTGACGGTATCACCATCGCGGATAAGGCCAGTCACAAGGGTGTGGTTAAATAAGCGAGCGCCACGTTCAACCGCATCTAACACGTTGGAAGACGATAAACGGAAAGGATCGATTGTGCCATCGGGCACTTTAACAGCGCCGATCATGCTTGGGTTACAGTTAGGTTCAAGGCGCAGTGCGTCTTTAGGTGACAGCTGCTCTACATCAATATCGGCACGTGTACAGGCGTTGATGAAGTTAGCTTGGAAGTCTAGATCATCTTCTGGCAACGAAATGAAAAGGCCTTGAGTATCTTCGACGCAGTGACGGGCAATCTTTTTTAGGATGCGGTTTTCTTGAATACACTCACGGGCTGATTCTTCATCGGTTACCGCGTAGCGGGCACCTGAGTGTAATAGGCCATGGTTACGACCTGTCGTACCTGATGCGAGATCGTCGCGCTCTATCAAAATACAGGGAATACCACGGAGCGCACAATCGCGCATGATGCCTGTGCCTGTTGCGCCACCGCCGATGATAACAACGTCTGTTTCATACCAATTGTTCATGCTCGTTTTCGCTTATTCTTGTTATTGCCATACCTAAATCACGGAGAAAAAGAACTCAATCACAAAGGTAGGGGATAAATTCCTTTTCTATGGGGGTAAATATGCCACTTTTTATGCGGGTATTATTTGATCTGTTACACATAAATGAGCGAACGAACATTCGTTCGCGCTTTATGTGATGGTGAGCGTATCGGTGGTGTGAGTATTTGAGCGATTAGGGTGATATTTATACGGGTGAGGGGAGGGGAAGATGAGTGAGATGGTGATTTGCATAGAGAGTTGCTTAAAGTTTCACCGTTGCTGGTTGGTGATTCATGGTTTTCGGATGCCGAATACGTTAAGCAACCGCTTTTCGACGCTCGTTTTGGCTATATATGTACCCTAATGGATGAAAACGAGCGCAATCACGCCCAGCGTCTTTACATTCATATAGTGCTCGGTCTGCTCGTTCGATGAGAGAAGACAGGCTATCGCCTTGGCTTAAGCTACTAATACCGACCGAGGAAGTGATGCGAAGCTTGGTGTCAATGATATCAATATCTAAGTCCAATGTGCGGATAGAGTCCAGCATGCGCTCAGCAATGTCTTGCCCTGTGGGTTGATTGCAGTTAGGTAAAAACAGAATGAACTCTTCACCACCATAACGGCCAAATAAATCCGTTTTACGTATTCTGGATTGGATAAAGTGAGTAAAGGCTTTAAGTACATCATCACCTGCGCCATGACCCCAAGTGTCGTTAACGCGCTTAAATTTGTCGATATCGAATAAAAGAACAGTAAATGGCTGTTTGTTTTGTTCGCATGCTTCAAGGGATTTTTGCGCAAGTTGTAACAACATACGGCGGTTGTAGATCCCCGTTAGTGGGTCAAGGGTAGCTTGGCGATAAAGCCGCATTAACATATACAGTTTGGATTGCTGCGACCAAATAACCATCAAGGCTAAAACGTTTTGTAGCCAATAATCAGCCATGACCTCAGCGGTAAATAATCGCTGGGCTTTTATATCAACACCGATTTGGCATAAAGTGGTAATAGCGAGTAACCCTAAACTCTCTTTGAGAGTGATAGGTAAAATGGTCAGCACGGCGACATGAAGGATCGGTAATAGGGTATAACCGTATTCTGCACCGCTGTAAACATGTGGGAAATCAAGCACTGAAATGCTGTAGATATAGAAAGCATTTATCATTAGCACTAGGGTTACCATGCTCCACTGAGCTTGATTAAGCCTCATATGGTGCTGTGAGTGCCACGCAACTAAAAATAAGCCCCCGCCCAGCATAAGCCTTGCAATCGCAATGGGTGTTCCTTGGCTTTCTGGCAACAAAAATAAGTCAAATGGTATCCATAAAACGATCAATATGCCCCACACAACCCCAAGTAAGGTGATGCGACTGCGTAAATAACCACTGCGGGTATTTCTAAAACTGGTGCTGTGTGTAGCTGTGCTCCACAAATCAGGCAGGTAGTGCTTTATTGTTCGCAATATTTGATTGATGTTTTCATGCATAACCATTCGGCGAGAGATATCCTTTTCTAGCGATGAATGAGATTTAACAAATTGGTATAAATTATAAGTCAGAGATTATTCACTAGATTGAATAGATTGGCCGTGATATTGATCCAAAAAATGGCTTATTGATGACTCATTAAATAGCGAAAGAGTGATTTAGTCGCACTTTGCGTCGCTAGTTTGTTATCTGAGAAGCAGCTATAATCCTGCACTTTGTTAATACTGATGCCGATGCAGCCGATGCCTTATATTATTTTTCTTATCCCAGCTTTGCTAACTGCTCAGCTTATTTTTACTCTTGTTTTGACCAAAGGTGAGATCTGTCCTGGTCAACGTGGGCGCGTTCATAAAACACTGCCTGTTTTGCTACTGGGTTGGGTACTTGTGATCATTCAACTCCCTTTAGCCATTTTACCTTTACTGGCGCTGGCCTATTTTACGATTAAAGTGAAAACAGGGAAAACCCGTGATGCAGGTCCGTTAAATATGCTTTCCTTTGCTAACGGTTTGGCGGGGTTAGCCTTGTTGTCTGTGTTGTTCCGTGTGAATTTACCTATGGCGGGATTAAGCCTGACATTAGGTGCAACAATAGGTGCATTGTTGGCGCATACCTTACTGACCCAAGCGCGCACTCGTCTGCAAGCTTTCCATCGCTTACTGCCATTTGGTGGTTTTGCTGGTGCAATAGTGTCGTTACCATTTTTAGTGTGGTATTTGTCTCAGTTCGATGAGGCTGCGTTAGCACCAATTACTTCGATTGTTATTGCTGCTCTCGTTGCTATGGTTGTAGCTCTGCTGGTGTGGACAGGTCACCTGATGCTGAATAAAAAAGCGAACCGTTGGCAGTTGCTAGGCGCATTGGGTTTGTTGGTGGTTTCTAGCGGACTGCAGCTGAGTTTGTTCTAACGGTCAATATCACCATAAAGGAGCCAGCCTAACTAAGGTTGGCTTTTTTTTGCGACTTATATTTCTTCTTCCTTTTGTGCGGTAGCTTACGGATTAATTATCGATACTTATTGATAACTAACTATGCTTAATAGTGAGTTTGATAGTGATATGACGGGGTGGAAGAAGTATGGAGATCAACAATCTGCTCAAGCTTGATGGGCACATAGTGCTTGGCATTGTGAATGAAAAATTACGCTTAGAATGTAAATCAGTCGATGAGTTACTTAGCCGTTATGAACTCGATAATGATGAGCTAATGGAAAAAATGGGAGACTTGGGCTTTCAATACGACCCGATTAACAATCAGTTTAAATAGTTGTTGAACGCCTCTATCCGCGATCAGAGGCGTTTATTTTATGCAACCAATTCACCTTGTTGTATTTTAAAAGCTGTAATAACCCATAGTTGATCGTTCAACATCGCAATCAATGTCTCAGTTTATTAAAAAGATAAAGGGATCCCCTTTAGGGCGATTAAGCTATTTATCATGCTGGTCGCTGGTAACTGTTATTATTCATAATTGAGCTTCATATGATGCAAGATATTGCTTTTACTGGGAAGGGGAAGGTCTATTTTGATGAACAGCAGCAACAACAACTTGAGAAAGGGATTCGTTTATTAGTTGGTGCATCTTCGCTTTTGATCTTTTTGATGGCAGTCGATTTGATGACATCAGATTACAGCCCATATTCAACGAAGCTTCATTTTTTCATATTGGTAGTCGTTACATTCTTATCGAGTTTTATATTTTGGTGGCTTGCTGGACGAACATATAACGACGCGAAATGGAAGCCATTATCTATTTTGCTAGCTGGCTTGTTTAGCCTTTTTTGGGCGGTTTTATCCATCGTTCTTAATCATCCATCACACTTACAAACCGTCTTTTTGTATGGTGAAATCTATATCTTGGTTTCCGTGGTTGCTTTTTTTGGTTACCGGCCTGCATTGTTACTCGCTGCTACTCCTATTGTGTGCGCATTTTTAATTGCGAGTCCTAACTTAACACCAACCTTGTTTTTTGCTTATGCATCAAAACTGTTATTAGCTTTGTGTGTCAGTGAATATCTTAACCACTGTTTTCGTGATCTTGTTTTACTAAATTACGATAGCCGTAATTTAAAACATCAATTAAAAGCAGTGAGTTTGATCGACCCAGTTACGCAGCTTCATAATAATAGGCATTTCAATATTGAATTAGACCGGGAAGTTATGTCAGCTCGACGCAGTAAACTTCCGCTTTCAGTGTTAGTTATTAATATACAACCTATCCGTTTATATACTTTTACCTGTGGCCATGAGGCAAGCGATGAGTTACTGCGGATAGTATCGAAAGCCTTAGAGCACGGTGCTTATCGGCCACGAGATTTTATCGCACGAATTAGCGTGGATGAATTTGCCTTGATATTGCCTGAGACAAATGGAGAGGGCGCCGCGATTGTGGCTGAAAGAATAGAGGCTAACATACACAATAGCTGTGATTTGTGGATAGAAAGAGACTTGCATACCGAGCTGTTAATGAAATCAGCGATCGTTGAGTGGAATCAACATATGAGTATGAAAACACTATTGAATCGAATTAAACGCGCCATTACTAAGATAAATACTTACGACATAGAGTAATGCATAATTAAATTCGTAGTGTATTAGGATCAATTACTTATCAATGCCCCTCATTAGAGCCAAGCAGAGGTATCGTGCAAACTTCGCTTTGGTTGACTTTAAAAAGGATTGAGGGGGATTGTATTAGTAACCGATTACGCCGGTTTAATCCCTTCTAAGTGCGTCTGGCACTGCTGACGGGCTGTCGCAAAAAAAGCCTGCAAATAATGGCGTTGGTTTTCTGATGCGCGAATAGCCGCATACAAGCGCCGCCACAATCCCTTGCCTAACGGTTTACTGACGATTAATCCCTGCCGAGCAAAGTCATGAATTGCCCAATTAGGTAAAGCGGCTACCCCGAGATCGGCTGACACCATCTGCACCAACATCAAAGTATTATCTGCTTGTTTCCATTTTTTCGGTTCGATATTAGCGGGTTGTAGGAAGTGCTTCACTATATCTAGACGGCTCTTTTGAACGGGGTAGCTCAGCATGGTTTGCTCAAGAATGTCTTCTGGTTCGATAAAATCTTTATCGGCTAATGGCGATTGTGGCGAAACGACCAAGCGCATTTCAAAGTCGAATAGTGGCTCGTAGTGCACTTCATTACGAGGTTGAATATCTGATGTGATCACTAAATCTAATTCTCCAGCGGTGAGCGCAGGTATAGGCTCAAAACCAAAACCCGAAGAGAAATCGAGCGAAACCGAAGGCCAATGGATTTGGTATTCCTTTAAAGCGGGCATGAGCCATTGAAAGCAAGAATGACAGTCAATTGCCATGTGTAATCGACCATGGGCATCTTCTTTTAAATTGGCAAGAGCGTGCTCGGCTTTGGTGATTCGAGGAAATATTTCATCAGCCAGTTTCAGTAGGATATCCCCTTCAGGGGTGAAGCGTACAGGGCGCGTTTTACGCAAGAAAAGTTGCCCACCTAAGCGCTGCTCTAAGTCTTTCAACTGATGTGACAGGGCTGACTGCGTTAAGCAAAGGGTATTTGCGGTGGCGGTTAACGAGCCTGTATCGCGTAATACCGATAGGGTGCGGAGATGCTTTATCTCGATCATTAGCTTTCTTCAATATCCGTTTGAATAAATTAATCAAATTCAATGTAACTGTATTCAATGGCAGTGTAAACATCTAGATGGCTAGATATAGCCGTGAGTAATATGAAGGAATTGCAATATGATTATTATTGATTATGAATTTTATTCAAATTGAATGTGAGTTATTCGAGATTGTTCAAAGGGAGCGGGTGCGGCATTGTTTAGACATCCAGACTTCTGAAGGAATTAGAATAATGACAACGAACTCAACAGTAACGCCAGCAGCAAAAGATGCAGCAAAAACAGTAACGCACATTCTTGGTTACCCTCGTATTGGCTCTCAGCGTGAATTGAAATTTGCACTTGAAAAGTATTGGCGTGGTGAGATTGATCAAAATGAATTAAAAGAAGTTGGTAGCTTACTACGCCATCGCCATTGGAGTGACCAAGTGGGTGCAGGTTTAGATTATGTAACCGTGGGTGACTTTGCTTGGTATGACCATGTGTTAGGCACCAGTATGCTGTTAGGTCACATCCCACAGCGCCACAATAATGGCTTCCCCGATTTAGATACCCTGTTCCGTGTGGGGCGTGGTAAAGCGCCAACGGGTTGTGCGTGTGCCGCATCAGACATGACTAAGTGGTTTAATACCAATTACCACTATATTGTGCCGGAGTTTACTAAAAATGATGAATTCAACGTCAGCTGGCAGCAGCTTTTTGAAGAAGTAACAGAAGCGAAAAAAGCGGGTCACGATGTAAAGCCTGTTCTGCTAGGCCCTGTCTCTTACTTATGGCTAGGTAAAGAAAAAGAAGAAGGTTTTGATCGTTTATCTTTATTGCCGCGTTTGCTCACAGCGTACCAACAAATCCTTAATAAGCTATCAGGGCTTGGCGTCGAGTGGGTACAAATTGATGAACCTGTGTTGGCACTTGAATTACCTAAAGCATGGGCCGATTCATTTAAATTGGCTTACCAAGTCTTAAAAGGTGATACCAAATTACTGTTAACAACCTACTTTGACAATATTACGCACCATCTGGATAAAATTGTTGAGCTGAATATTGATGGCCTGCATCTTGATTTATCAGCCTCGCCAGAGCAACTGGACGAAGTGGTCGCTAAACTTCCATCCTCTTGGGTGCTATCAGCCGGTGTCGTCAATGGTCGTAATGTATGGCGCGCCGATTTATCAGCACAACTTGAGCGCTTAGCACCTGTTAAAGCAGCGTTAGGTGAGCGCTTATGGGTGGCAAGTTCTTGTTCATTACTGCATAGCCCAATTGATTTGGATTTAGAAACCGAGATTGAACCAGAGGTTCGTCAGTGGCTGTCATTCGCGAAACAAAAATGCCGTGAAGTCACCTTGCTTGCACATGCACTTGATGGTGATGCCATTGCACAAGCCGAATGCGATAAATACAGCGCCCCGATTAAAGCCCGTGTAACCAGCGAGCGTGTAAACAATACAGATGTTCGTCAACGCACAAATGCAATTACCGCTGCGTTGGCTGAGCGTAAAGCCCCGTATAGCGAACGTGCTCGCCAGCAACGTAACGCGCTGGGGTTACCCTTGTTGCCAACTACGACGATTGGTTCGTTCCCACAGACCAATGAAATCCGTACGCAGCGCCGTGACTTTAAAGCAGGGCGACTGACAGAGGCGGATTATAATACCGCATTGAAAGGGCATATTGCTGATGCAATAGCGCGTCAAGAAGCGTTGGAACTTGATGTCTTCGTTCATGGTGAAGCTGAACGTAACGACATGGTGGAATACTTTGCAGAATTGCTCGAAGGCTTTGCGGTAACCCGCTTTGGTTGGGTACAAAGTTACGGTTCTCGTTGTGTGAAACCAGCGGTGATTGTGTCAGATATTTACCGTGCACAACCAATGACAGTTGACTGGGCGACTTATGCACAATCGCTAACCGACAAGCCAGTAAAAGGCATGCTGACAGGCCCAGTGACAATCTTAGGTTGGACTTTCCCACGTGAAGATCTCACCCGTGAGCAAATTGCCAATCAGATTGCCTTAGCGTTGCGTGATGAGGTGTCCGACCTTCAACAAGCTGGAATTAATATTATTCAAATTGATGAGCCAGCGATTCGTGAAGGTTTACCACTGAAAGCGAGCCAGTGGCAGAGCTACCTTGATTGGGCAGTAAACGCTTTTAAAATTTCAGCCGCTAGTGCTGAGCCTGAAACACAAATTCATACCCACATGTGTTACAGCGAATTCAATCACATTATTCAGTCTGTCGCAGCGCTGGATGCTGATGTGATAACCATTGAAACATCGCGCTCAGATATGGAACTGCTCAAAGCGTTTGAAGAATTTGCTTACCCTAATGAAATCGGGCCTGGTGTGTACGATATTCACTCGCCAAACATTCCATCAGTAGAGCAGATTATTCATTTAGTTGAAAAAGCAGAAGGATTGATTCCTGCTGAGCGATTATGGATTAATCCAGACTGTGGTTTGAAAACACGAAACTGGCAAGAAACAGAGGCAGCATTAAAAAATCTCGTCACAGCGGCAAAAACCTTACGAGAGCAATGGCAAGCCAAAGCGGTATAGTTAGTTTAATAAAGAGTATTAGAGGCGATTAGGCTAGGGTAAAACGGCGCACGAACTGTGCGTCTTTTTATTTTTTATAGAAGAATAAGCATAAAAGTGCAGGTCAGAGCAAAAAACAGAAACTCGGGGCTGGTAATAGGTTACTTTTGTTCTAACAATGAAAGGATAACTGGATAGCAAGGGCTCTAATGGGAAAGCGACTTTACAGAATAACCTTAATTTCAGCTATCATGGGGGTTATTATATCCAGCGTGTTCTTTGGTTTATTCTATCAAGTAGAAACAAAAAACATTGAACGTGAATTTCAAGATGAAATAAATGATAAAGCGCTTTCGTATTATAAGGGGCTTAAATTTAATCTTGAATCCATCTATGCGCTAAAAGCACACTTCGATCATAACGAAACTATTTCCTTAACTTCATTTGCGCAAGAGGCGGCATATATTTTAAGCCGTCATAATAAAGTGCAAGCGCTAGAATGGATTCCTCGCGTTCCGCATTCAGCAAGAGAACATTTTGAAGCGGAAGGGAAAACACATTACAAAGGGTATCAATTTACCGAGCGGTTAAGCTCTGGTGAGATGGGGTTAGCAACTGAGCGAGATTATTACTACCCTGTTTTCTATCTAGAGCCGCTAGAGTTGAACCGAGCTGCAATGGGATACGATCTCAACTCAAACGCTCAACGCCGTGAAGTTATGTCTCGGGCAATTGACTCTGGAGATGTTCAACTGTCCGAAGGGGTCGCCCTTGTGCAATCAAAAGATAATCGGATAGGTGTGTTAGCATTAATACCTGTGTTTGATACCCCAATTCTGAATAATAGAGAAGAATCACTGCGTGGATTTATTGCCGGGGTTTTTGATATTAAGTCGATATTTTCTGCGATATACCGTGGCGGTGAAGAGAAAGAAATTGCAATTACCCTGTGGGATGCCAGCACTCCCGCCAATAAGTCGGCGTTATATTCGCGAGATTTGAGTCATCGTTCGCCGGGTGAATTACTAATACAGTATCGCTACACGCGATCAGTGATGAACTATGCGGGGCGACGGTGGGTACTTGAGGCTATACCAAGTCGACATTACTTTTCATCGCGAAGAACACACACGCCTTGGTGGATATTTATTGTTGGCAATGTTTGTTTTGGATTATCAACCTGGATGGCATTTATTGCAGCAAAAAAAAATGAAGCAATGCAAAATGCGTTGGATGAAAAAAATGCCCAGTTAAATAATGCGAATGAAAAACTGGAGCGTTTAACGAAAACGGATGCATTAACCGGTATCGCAAATCGGCGCTATTTTGATGAATATTTTGGAAAAGAATTTTTACGGTCTAAGCGAGAGTCTAAGCCTTTAGCTTTGCTTATTTTAGACATTGATTGCTTTAAGCAGTTTAATGATACCTATGGGCATCAAGCTGGTGATCGTTGTTTGCGGCTAGTGGCAACTGAATTAGAGCGTGTATTAAAGCGCCCAGCAGATCGAATCGCGCGGATCGGTGGTGAAGAGTTTGCTGTCTTATTACCCAACACCACAAGTGGCATTGTTGTCGCAAAACAATGTAAAACGGCAATAGAGCGTATTGCGATTGAACATACTTCAGCGAAGCATGCGAAAGTTGTGACTGTTTCTGTTGGGGTTGTGTCTGTGAGTAAACTAGAAAATCAAACACCTGAATCTTTGTTTAATCTCGCAGACTCTGCTTTGTATCAAGCAAAGTCAGCGGGTCGAAATACAGTACGATGCATTAAAGTCTTACCTGATGTTGCGCCTGAGTTAGTAACTTTATGTTAAGGACTTCCTCTCTTGGCGGCGATAGCTGAGATTGGTCTAAAAAGTAAAAAAGCGAAGCACATGAGGCTTCGCTTTTTATTTTAGTCTGAGTGGTATTACTTAGCGTCACGTTCAAATGTTAGCGTGTGCTCAGCACCTTTCAGGGTAAGTTGGTTACCGCTGATAGTTGCTTCGCTCCAATCACTTAGCGTTTGTGCAAACGTATTTTCTAGTGCCATTGCTGGCGCTGGGCAAGCCATCATCGTCATACCCATTTTATCTAAACGCACTTTGCCTTCTTTATATTCTGCTTGGCCAAAGAAACGGTTACAGCCAGCAAGGCCGTTTGCGTTTAGATCCGCACCTAGTTCTAGGTTAGGCGCTTTCATCGGTTCAGGTAGTTCAAGCGCTTTGCTATCAACTTGCGTAAGTACCCAATTGCTATTGGTTAGTGCTTGTTCTGATGCAACTTGAGCTGTGTTGTTGTTTGCACATGCCGCTAGCAATACAGGAAGAGCAAGGGCTGCTAAAAAACGCTTTTTCATAATAGGTTTCCCCAATAAGTAATGGCTAGCCATTAGATAATAAAGTTATCTCACAATGAGAATGGGCATCATTATAGCGTTAAATATTGAATAGTTGCTTGATGAGATAGCAATTAATCACTAATAATTTTTAACGTTACAATCAGCACTCTTTTCTTGAACTGTTTGTTTATGATGCCAAAATTATGAGGCTACTATCGCATGGTGGTTGAAATGGTTTGTTAGCACTGCGTCAATTTTACACTGTTCATCGTTCTTGTAGACGTGCTTTTAACCTTGTCTTTTTTTCGCGATATTAGCCGCTTCTGCGTCAGCCATGTGTAAATGAACATCTTGTTGAGGGAAGGGAATTGAAAGCCCAACTTCATCAAATCGACGCTTTACTTCACGGGTGACATCCCAGTAAACATCCCAGTAATCTTCTGTTTTTACCCAAGGGCGTACAATGTAATCCACTGATGAGGTATTTAGTGTGTGTAATTTGATGGTTTTTTCAGGTTGGCGAAGCACCATAGGGTGGTCATCAATAATGTCATTAAACACTTTTTCAGCGAGCTCTAAATCGTCGCTATAACCAATACCAAACACCATATCGACCCTACGAACCCGTTCATGCGTCACGTTCTTAATGGTATCGCCCCAAATTTTACTGTTCGGCACAATCAAGATTTGGTTATCAAAGGTTTTGATAGTGGTACTTACTAAGCTCATGTGGCTAACCTTGCCCGATACGCCGCCTGCTTCAACGAAATCGCCAACATCAAAAGGACGGTAGATAAGTAGCATCATGCCAGATGCAAAGTTAGAGAGGGTATCTTGTAATGCAAAACCTATGATCACACCTGCGACCCCGAAACCGGTTAATATTGGGGTTAAATCGAGTCCTATTTGCGATAGTGCAATCAGCAGACCGATACAAAATACCCCCTTGCCTGACATGGAAACAAAGAACTCTTGCATTAATTGAGACATGCGGAGGTTAGGCGACGATACTGCTTTTTTCACCATTTTACTGGTGATGTTTTTTAGCACCCGAAACACCGCAATAATGATGATAAACACGAATAGTTTGAACAACATTTGTGGGGCATTATCAACAACCCAATGGCTCAGATCTTCAAGGTTGTTACGCACAATAGATAGCAGCACTGCAACATTAAGCAAATCATTGGTCACGTTACCCGTTTGCTCAAAAATCTGTTTTTTATAGTCGGCAGTATCAACCGACATTTGATCGGCTAGTTTGATGAATGCCTGCATGTTAGCTAAATCACTGGTGAGCTGGCGTTCTGACAATATATGTAACAGTTGCAACGAGCCTTTTTCACTGTCGGTTGCTGCTTTTAATTGCTTATTCAGTGTTTGTTCTTGCTGACTATTAAAGGTAAGAGAGGCTGAAAGGAACTCTAACTTATGCTCAATGTTTTTGACGAGCGTACTCTTTTGCTTGCTGGTATCGACACCCAGATCTGCAAGCCAATGATAATTTACCCATTGCTGACTCAACAGCCGTTGGATGTAACTGCGGATCTCTTGGACTTTTTTCTGGGTCAGTAGCTTTTGTTCATCACCAAGAGAATCTAATGCTTGTTCATCAGATGTTACTTTCTTCGTTAAAAAGGTAATAGCTTCTTGAATAAACTTAACTTGAGTGTTTACTTGGTCGAGGACAAACGCATGATAGGGCTTAACCGCATCATCGTTTTGCTTTGAACGCGCGACAAGATTGGCGATGACTTCACGTAGTTCTTCATTTTTATTTATAAGTTGAAGGCTGACAACATTTTGCGCAGCCCCTTTAGAGCTTTTAGATTCATTAAGCAGCTCTTTCAGTTCAACATTGAGGCTTTTTATCTGCGCGATGGCAGCAGGTTGTTGGGGGGGATTTGATGACGCCTCTTCCACATTAGCCCAAACCCATGACGAAAACGTGACTAATAGAATGCAAAGCAAACGCATGAAGCGGTACTCCTAAGCTTAAATTTAATAACCAATCTTTAATAGCCAATCTTTAATAATCATACTGCTAGCATAACTAATGCTTTATACGACAAATTGGGTGTTTTGTGTGAATGTTTTGCTCCATCGAGTATCCACGATGACTGATTAGATTCTATTAATTTAAGCAGATCACGCTGTAATCTGTGATATTGATTCAAGCTCTATGGTGTAGGTTTTGATCGTTAAGTGAGCAAAACTTACAAACATAAAGAGTGATTATGATCAAAATATCTTTAAAAATAGTGCGTTAGCACACGAATTATCGTGATGAAGGATAATTTTGCTATTGCTGTCATTTATACTTATCCGCTTAATTATAAAAATATCATCTTATTACCCCGTAATAGGAAAACGTTAATTGGTATAGGTATATGGAAATAATGTCTAAACGACTTTTACTCGCAGCCTTATGCTCGCTGAGTTTAGTTTCAGGTTGTGCATCGACGTATGAAGATGGCTTAACTGCGCTTCAAGAGGGAGAGCCAGCAAAAGCACAAGAAATTTGGGTAGAGCTGGCGCAGGAAGGCAATGTCGATGCCATGTATGGCATCTATGATTTGGCAAGTCGTCGTTATAATCGAGTTTCTGACTCTGATATAGAATGGTTGAAAAAAGCAGCCGATACAGGCATGGCGAAAGCACAATATCAATATGGCCTGATTATCTTTAATAATAAGCAGTTTGCACTAGGCCATCAGTACGTCCAACAAGCAGCAGCGCAGGGTTACCCTGATGCTATTGAGTTTGTAAAACGCTATAAACCGACTATTGATACTTTCTTATTGGCTGAAAAGGGTGATCGCGTTGCCGAGTATAATTTAGGCGTGTATTACTCAAACGGTAGCGAGGGTATCGATAAAGATAAGGCAGAAGCGGCGAGTTGGTATTTAAAATCAGCCAAGCAAGGTTATGCGTCTGCTCAAAATAATCTCGGTATTATGTATGAAGAGGGAAACGGGGTTACCAAGAATGCTACAGAGGCTACAAAGTGGTATCAAAAAGCAGCCGATCAAGGGTTAGCTTCTGCCCAATTTAATCTGGGTGATCTTTATGAGAAAGGCCGTGGTGTAAAGCGAGATTACCTGAAAGCGGCGGGGCTTTATATGAAAGCCGCCGAGCATGGGTTAGCAAGCGCGCAAAACCAGCTGGGTAATCTCTATCTTAATGGGAAAGGTGTAAAGAAAGACGCCACAAAAGCACTTGAATGGCATACCAAGGCAGCTAAGCAAAATTTAGCCGCAGCACAATATAACGTAGGGCAATCCTATTACTTTGGTTATGCAGGTACGGTAGATAAAAAAAACGCGGCATACTGGTATAACAAAGCCGCGGTACAAGATTATGCCAATGCGCAAGCTAATCTCGGGATTTTGTACAGCAATGGCGAAGGAGTAGAACAAAATTATCAGCAGGCTGTTAAATGGTTAGCTAAAGCTGCTGAGCAAGGAAATGACAATGCTCAATATGCACTGGGTAACCGTTACTACAATGGTGAGGGGGTTAATAAGAGCTTTTCATCTGCAGCTAAGTGGTATGGCAAGGCGGCTAAACAAGGTCATGTAGATGCACAATTTAAATACGCCAATAGCTATGCATTTGGAGATGGCAATACTAAGAACAACCGCACGGCATTCACTTGGTACAAAAAAGCAGCAGAACAAGGGCATACTACATCACAATATAACTTAGGTGTTATGTATGATAATGGCGAGGGAACAACCAAAGATTATGACGCTGCGTTTAACTGGTATAGCAAAGCGGCAAAGAGTGATCATGCCTCTGCACAAAATAATCTAGGGCTGCTTTACCAAAAAGGCCGAGGTGTTAAGAAAAATTACGCGTGGGCTGCATATTGGTTCGCTAAATCTGCGCAGCAAGGTAATCAGTACGCGAAGAACAATATTAACGATGCCCTGGCTAAGTTGAACAAACTTAAAACCAATGCGCCAACCGTGAATATTTTGTCTGCAACTAACACTAACAGCAATGTGGTGAAGAAGCTGTCAAAAGGGACATATGTCTATACCCTGGCTAGTAACGATACTTGGACTGAAGTGCTTGATATCAACAACTACACCTTGGGTTATGTCAAATCTGATCAGCTAGTGAAAAATGTGCCTGTGAAGCCAAAGAAAACGGCTCAAGCAAGCTACGACCCATACCCAGTAAAACCACGGGCGAAATCGGGTTTTGTCACATGTAATACCAAATGTACCAATGGTAACTGTTACCGTACTTACTCCGATGGTCGTAAAGTGCATTTCCAAGCCAAACAAAAATGGAATGCGTTCACATCGCAGTTTGAATGGGATTCAGGTGGCTGCTAATCGATATACCGGTGTGCGTCATCATTGATGCGTTACGTGTATGAGTTAATCGCTAGAACGGCTTTCTTCGGAAGGCCGTTTTTAAATGAACAAAAAAAGCCCCCTTACTAGAAGGGGGCAATAGTACCATCGCTTTTATTATTCGTTTCAATACGGCAACTGAGGAATAAAGAAGGCCAGTTTGAGCGTCCATGGCCTTCAAATCAGTGGATGATTAGCCGAAATCACCATTGACGTAACCGCGGGTACGGTCATCGCCTGGGGTGTTGAATAGAGCTTGTGTGTCATCGTGTTCAACCAGTTCGCCCATTAGGAAGAAGGCTGTGCGGTCTGAAATACGACGTGCTTGCTGCATGGAGTGGGTCACGATAACGATGGTGAACTCTTTTTTGAGTGACTCCATCAAATCTTCAATCTTTTTGGTTGCGATAGGATCCAGTGCCGATGTTGGTTCATCCATAAGGATAACTTCAGGCTGCATGGCAATGGTACGAGCAATACACAGACGTTGTTGCTGACCACCTGAAAGACCAAAGGCGTGTGATTTAAGACGATCTTTTACTTCATCCCACAATGCTGCGCCACGCAGTGATTGTTCAACCACTTTGTCTAATTCTTTCTTGTCTTTAATACCTTGAGCACGTAGGCCATAAGCCACGTTTTCGTAGATGCTCATTGGGAATGGATTCGGTTTTTGGAATACCATACCCACTTTAATGCGCAGTTGAGAAACGTCGATGTTGCCGTAAACGTTCTCGCCATCCATGGTTAGGTTACCGTCGATTTTCACGCCTTCAATCAGGTCGTTCATGCGGTTCAAACAACGAAGTAGGGTGGATTTACCACAGCCAGATGGACCAATTAATGCTGTTACCTGACGGTTTGGAATTGGCAGGTTAATCTTTTTAAGTGCTTGGTTCGAACCGTAGTATAGGTCTAGGTCTTGGATATCAAATTTGTTCATGGTTTTCTTCCTCAAAATTAGTAAGTCGCGGTATTGAAACGGCTAGCAATCAGTTTGGTTAATAAGTTAATCATCAGAACAATGACAATCAGAATGGTTGCCGTTGCGTAGGCTTGTTGCCATTCGTGAATGGTGTAGAGCTCTTGAGTCAACTTATACAGGTGAACGGTTAACGTACGGCCAGAGTCGAAAACGCTCTCTGGTACGCGGGCAACCATGCCTGCTGTCATGAATACCGGTGCTGATTCACCAATTACACGACCAACGCTGAGGATGATAGAGGTTACGATACCAGGCATAGCGCTCGGTAAAATAAGTCTCCAGATAGTGTAGATTTTTGAAGCGCCCAGACCGTAAGAACCTTCACGGTAAGTCTGAGGTACTGCCATTAATGCTTCTTCCGTTGTACGGATAATTACAGGCAGAATTAGAATGCTCAGTGTTAATGCACCAGACAGAATCGAGTAGCCAAAGCCCAGTACAACAACGAAGAACGTCATACCAAACAGGCCGTAGATAATCGACGGAATACCTGCCAGTGATTCAGTACAAAAACGAATAACCTTAACTAACTTACTGCCGACTTTGGCGTATTCAGTTAAGTAAATGGCCGTCATGATACCCAGAGGTGCAGCAACAGAAATAGAAGCGGCAACCATGTATAGGGTCGAGACGATCATAGGCCAAATGCCAGACTCTTGACCTATGGTGGTGTAGTTAGATGTCACGAAGGACCAATCTACATACGATAGGCCGTTACTTAGGATGTACCATACAACCCAAAGTAGGAAACCAACGGTTACTGCCGCTGATGCCCAAATAACACCTAACGAAATTTTATCTTTCAGCAGCTGATGTGCTGTGTTCGTTGCTTGTAAAGCCATAATAGTTACCTCGCGCGCTCACGGTTTAGGTAAAGAAGCGCAGCGTTTAACGTCATGATGAAGACTAAAAGAACAATACCCGTTGCGTACAGCGCACTTGCGTGAACGCCTGTCGCGTAGGACATTTCAATGGCAATGTTTGCTGTCAGCGTTCGTGCTGAATCCAGTAAGCCTTCAGGCATTGCTGGTGAGTTACCCATTACCATAATGATTGCCATGGTTTCACCCAGTGCACGTGCGATGCCTAAAATAACGCCAGTCATGATGCCAGAGCGTGCGGCTGGAACTAATAGCTTGAAGATGGTGAACATCTGCGAAGCACCTAACGCCAAAGAACCTTCTTTGTATGTACGAGGTACAGCGCGAATCGATGTTTCTGAAACGGTAATAACAGTAGGCAAGATCATCACAGCAAGGACAATAATACCGGCTAGCACTGTGTTACCTGCAGGCACTGAAAACACATTTTGAATCAGCGGGACGATAATCACGAGGCCGAAGAAGCCATACACTACCGATGGAATACCGGCCAATAATTCAATCATTGGTCGAATGATGTTGGCTAAGCGCTTAGGAGCAACCTCTGCGATGAAAATGGCCGTAAGCACACCGATTGGCACACCTAAAATCACCGCACCTGCTGTAGAGACCAGCGAGGCAACAATCATAGGCGCAATACCGTAAAGTGCAGGCGGTAGCCAGTCGGTGCCTAGAACGATGCCAGAAACACCAGCATATTTAAACGCATCAATACCTTCACGGAAAATGAAATAAGCAATTGTAATCAGAGATAAAATACCTAGTGCAGCACTAAGCATAAAAAGGTTTTTGAAGAAGAGTTCACGCCAGTCGATCGTTTTCTTCGATCGTAGTGACGATATCTTCGTTGTATTTTCAATATTTGCGATGGTCATAATAACAACTCCAACTGCCAGCCAAATCTGTCGCTGACATTGAGGCAAAAATAACGCTCAGCAAAATACTGAGCGTTTTTAAAAGGTGACTTAGTTAACTGCGATGTAGCCTTTACCTACTACTAGCTTTTGTGCTTCTTCAGTTTGTGTCCAGTCTAGGAAAGTCTTAGATGCTGGGTTAATTTTTGTTGTCTTGTAAAGAACAAGGAATGGACGTTGTACTTTGTACTCACCAGAGTTAATTGCTGCTACTGATGGAGCGTGGCCGTCTACAGATAGTGCTTTTAGTGAGTTATCAACAGTACCTAGCGAGATGTAACCAATCGCAAATGGGTTGTTGGCAACTGTTGTTTTTAGCTGGCCGTTACCAGAGGCAACTTGTGCGCGTTGAGAAATTGCCGACACTTTAATGTCGTTGATTTTCTTTTTAAGGCTCATGATGTCTTCGAATGCACCACGAGTACCTGATGCTGTGTCACGGGTTACCACTACGATTGGCTTGTCTTCACCGCCAACTTGTTTCCAGTTAGTGATTTCACCTTTATAGATTTTAGTGATGTCTTCTTTCTTTAAGTCTTTTACAGGATTGCTGTTGTGAACAACAACGGCGATACCATCACGAGCAACAACCACTTCTTTTAGTTCGCTCGATTTTTCAGAATCTTTTAAGTTACGAGAACTCATACCTAGGTCAGCAGAGCCGTCATTTGCTGCACGGATACCCGCAGATGAACCTGGGCCTTGAACTTCTACAAACACAGATGGGTTTGCTTTGCTGTATGTTTCACCAAAAACTTCCATGAGTGGTGTTACTGAGCTAGAGCCAACAACAGAGATTGTTTCGTTTGCAACTGCAGCTGCGTTAAAAGCCATTGAACCTGCAAGAGCTAGTGCACCGATAACCTTTGTTTTCATTTTCCTGGTCCTTTACATGATGGCGTAATTGCCAATTGGGTTTGTATGAACAAGGCCAAGATTAGGAGAGTTTTATGACAATCATGTTTCAGTAGTTTGAACACTGTATGACGGTAGACATAATTGCTTCATATTTGTGTCATTAGGCTAACTTTTGAGTGCTTAACGGTGGGGATGGGGTCGAAATTGATGATGGTGTCATTTTTTTGCTGTTAACACTTATTCAACTAGCGAATTATTTGTCGCAAGTTTATGTGTTTTCTTGCGATAAAATGAATTGAAATTGTGATCTGGATCTACCTTTATCCTCATTTATAGGGGATAATGCAGCCCATTATCGGCTTTATAAAATTATAAATTCAGGCCGAATATAATACGTTACAGCTATTTATTTGAGGTTTTTGATGAATTTTTCTTTAAAGAATCTATCGATTCGCACCCAGGTTTTACTACCTGTGCTATTGATGGCCGGTGTTCTTTTATTGTCTTTGCTATTTACTAAAGCAGAATTAGAAAAAGAACAAGTACACGTTACACAAAATACTAATGCATTGATTGAGTACAAAGATACGATAGCTAATATTGATGATCAGGTTTACCCACTACGTATCAGTGCGGTTTATGCGATTTATGATGCAAGCCGTCGTGATTCATTCCTAACGGAATTGAACAACGGTGCACGTAAAATTGCGGTGGATCTTCAACAAATCGATCAAGTTCCTCAATTTCGTGATGATGCAAAAAATGTAAAAAATGCGATTGATGCATACATCCAATACTCTACTCGTGCTGTTGCGTTTCTTAATCGTTACGATACAGGCGTTGTATCGCAAGATGAATTTAACCGTTTCATTAGTGAGTACCGCACCGTTGGTAACACTATGGTGGCAACCATCAATAAGCTTTCTCAAGATGTGAATGATTACGGCACGGCTAGCATGAAGGAAAGTGCTGAAGATAATGCCGCTGTAATGCTTAATGCTTCTATGGCTATCTTAGCTGTGTTTGCTATCGCTATTTTTGGCGCTTGGTGGTTATCTGGCTTAATTGTTAATCCAATCGTGAAGCTTCAAGCGGTAATGCGCGAAGTCGCGGGTGGTAACTTACGCGTTAAAGCAGATCAAGACGGTGAAAACGAAGTTGCACGCTTAAGCGCTGACGTAAACAGCACCGTGACTCAACTACATACGACAGTTGATGCACTTATCCGTATCAGTGAAGATGTTGCTTCTGCATCAACTGAGCTTGCTGCGGTAATGACTCAGTCTGAAGCGAATGCTCAGCAAGAACTTAACGAGATTGACCAAGTTGCCTCTGCTGTTAATGAGCTTTCAAGCACAGCAGATAACGTCAGTGATAACGCAACGAATGCGGATGCGACTGCGAAGCAAACAGATGATCTAGCGAAAGAAGGTTTGAATATCTTTGAGCAAAGCAATGCAGCTAGCCAGCAGATGTCTAACACGTTAGAAGAAGCCGCTGGTGTGGTGACTCGCCTGAAAGATCAATCAGAGCAAATCAGCAAAGTTATCGAAGTAATCCGTAGCATCTCTGAGCAAACGAACCTACTTGCGCTGAACGCGGCGATTGAAGCGGCACGTGCGGGTGAGTCTGGTCGTGGTTTTGCGGTTGTTGCCGATGAAGTACGTATGCTTGCAGCACGTACCCAGTCTTCTACTCAAGAAATCCAAACGATTATTGAAGAACTTCAGTCTCAGTCTGGTAATGCGAATGAAAGCATGCAGCAAAGTCTTGAGATGCTTCAGCGTAACCAAGCGCTTTCTAACCAAGCGAATGATGCACTGGTCGGTATTACTGAATCTGTTGTTCAAATCAGCGACATGAATACTCAAGTGGCTACTGCTGCTGAGCAACAATCTCAGGTTACGCAAGACATTAACCGTAACGTGACCAATATGTCTGAGATCATTAACCAGAACGTTGCTGGTATTAGCCAGAGTGCACAAGCAAGTGCTGAGCTGTCTCAACTTGCCGAGCAACAAAAACAACAGCTATCTTTCTTTAAACTATAAGTTTAACTAAATAGTTGATAAAAGCCTGTCTTTGACAGGCTTTTTTCGTTTAGGCTCAAAGAGCCGCCAATGATTAACAGTGAAAGTCGTAATGATTAAAAAAGCCCAACAGATGATCGTCTTTAACGCGCTGACCAAGCAGCAGAGCTTCACTAAAGCCGCACAATTGCTGGATATCTCACGTACGCAGGTGAGTAAGCAAATTCAGCAACTGGAAGAGCGGCTAGGGGTGCAGTTAGTGCAGCGGACGACGCGCTCTTTTGCTTTGACAGAAGAAGGGCAACGTTTTGCGGTTCATTGTGAAAATATTGCGAGCGAGATAAATGATGCGGAAAGTGAGTTAGTTGAAGTCAGTGATACCATGCAAGGCTTATTGCGGGTTGGGATTGCGCAGTCATTTGCACGTCATCATATTGCGCCTTTTATATCTGAGTTTCATGGGAAATACCCTCAACTTGATCTCGAACTGAGCCTGTTTGATCATCGGGTTGATCTGATTGCCGAGCAACTCGATCTTTGGATTGGCATGACAGACTCCCCACCAGAGGGTTTTGTTGCTCGTCATTTAGCAGATTGTCATTTTGTGTTAGCGGCAAGCCCCGACTATTTAGCCCGCCATGGTGTGCCTTATACGCCTGATGATCTTGCTGCTCATAATTGCATTACCTATTACAGTCGCGAACGTAAAGACAACGTCTGGAGCTTTAGCAAAGCCAGTACCCATGATCAAGAAAACACAAATCTTCAACTGAAAGTGAAAGGTAACTTCAGGGTCGACTCTGCTGATGCCATTTTAGATGCCACACTCACTGGCAACGGAATTGGTTATTTGGCGACGTATTTATTGGAGAAGGAATTTAGCGAAGGGAAGTTGGTGCGTCTACTGCCTGACTGGACGCTCACTCAGCACATGCCTTTGTATGCGATATACCCTAGATACAAGTTTCTACCCAAGAAAGTACACGCATTTATCGAGTTTGTGCGTCAACATATCGGTGAACCTGTCTATTGGGACAACGTATTGCGGTAACGTTTGCACCAAATCTTGTGCAATATATCACCATGAGAAATGTATTTAAGGGGCTTAATAACGTGATCATTGTCACTTATGGAAACAAGAGTATCCCATATACGCACCAATCAGGTTGTTTTCGTTTGCTTTGCTGATAAAAGCATCAAAAACTCGAGCTTATGTATCCAAACTGTAAATGAGTGTAACAATCTGATCCTTGTCACACTTTGTAATATGAATAGAATGCCTCCGCAATCGTTTACTAAAAAAACTACTGTGGAGAATGACCTTGAATTATTTGGTCAGCATTTTAGGCGTATTTACGCTTTTTGCGGTTGCTATCTTATGTTCAGAAAACCGTCGCGCAATTAATTGGCGCACTGTGGGTGGCGCTTTTGTTATCCAACTAGTGTTTGCGGGATTCATTCTATATGTACCTGTTGGGCGCGATATCCTCAACAGCGTGTCAAACGCAGTATCTGGCATCATCGACTACGGTCGTGTTGGTACCGAGTTTCTTTTTGGTGAACTAGCACAGTTTAAACTTGGTTTCATTTTTGCGGTTAACGTACTGCCGACGATTGTTTTCTTCTCTGCACTTATTTCTGTGTTGTACTACCTTGGCGTAATGGGCTTCATCATTCGTACAATCGGTGGCATGTTGCAACGCATTCTTGGAACAAGCCGTACTGAATCTATGTCTGCTACAGCAAATATCTTTGTTGGTTCAGTAGAAGCGCCATTAGTTGTACGTCCATACCTAGCTAAAATGAGCCGTTCAGAGCTGTTTGCCGTTATGGTAGGTGGTTTAGCCTCTGTTGCTGGTGGCACACTGGTGGGCTACGCTGGTTTAGGTGTCGATATTAGTTACCTAGTGGCAGCAAGTTTCATGTCTGCGCCTGCTGGTCTAATGATGGCAAAAATCTTAGTTCCTCAAACCGAAGTGGTTGATGACGAGAACCAAGCATCAGATGACGGTGAAGATGACGAACCAGTAAACATCATTGATGCGGCGACACGCGGCGCATTGGGTGGTCTACAAATTGTTATGGCAGTAGGTGCGAGCCTTTTAGCTATCATCAGTCTTATTGCATTAATCAACGGTGGTTTAGGTCATGTTGGTGAGTGGTTAGGTGTGAATAACCTAAGCCTTGAATTGATCTTTGGTTACTTGTTTGCGCCTGTTGCATGGTTGATCGGTGTGCCATGGTCTGAAGCAACGGTTGCAGCAAGCCTGATTGGTAAGAAAATCGCGGTTAACGAATTTGTTGCTTTTGCTGACTTGATGGCAGTTAAAGATCAACTAAGCGCACATTCTCAAGCTGTAGTGACATTTGCATTATGTGGTTTTGCGAACCTAACCTCTATCGCTATGCTAATGGGTGGTTTAGGTGGTGTTGTACCAAGCCGTCGTCCTGATATTGCGCGTTTGGGTTTTAAAGCGATTTTTGCAGCAACCTTAGCAAACTTAATGAGTGCAACTATTGCTGGTGTGTTCTTATCTTTCTAAGTGCCATCACAAGCTAAGAAATGAATAAAACAAACAGAGAGCCTCGGCTCTCTGTTTTTGTTTATGGCAAGCTTGGCATTTATATTGCTAATATTAAATAGTCAGCTAACAAATCACAGTCTGAACAAGGAAAAGCTTGTTATGTTTAAAGGCGTGAACATAAGAAGAAAAGTCTGTAAGGCGAAGCATCTGTGAAGCGTAGAAAGTGAGGAAACGTTGCCCGCATATACGGGCAACGATAAGACCTAAGAGCGTACATCTTATCAATAGAAAAATACCGAGAAGCGTTTTGTATTGATGGTAAAAGTATAGTGAAGAATGGTCTCCCGCTTTCTTAAAAGTGATACAATTTTAAAACGCTAGCACAGTGCCGAAAGTTAGCTGTTTTCTACTGTGCTTTTGTTTTAATCAATACTGGTTGGCTCAGACATGAAATCACCCGTTGATAAGCTTCTTACTAAACATGAAAACTTGATTCATTCAGACGGTAAAAAAGTGCTGTCACATACACAGAGAGATGATGGGGAGTGGATACTACACACCATCATGATTGAAGATTGTGATGCACCATTTAAGTTCCGTCGAACCAAGAAGTATCGAACGCTAAAAGGGCAACAAGTTAACTTAACTTATTACCCCGATAGCGAAACCGTGGCGGGTTTTGAGATAGAAGTGATGCGCGTTGTGCGAATTAAACTGCATTAATCGCTAGCAAGCTTTAAGCACTTCCTTTTATGGTGTTACTTTGCATTTTGCACCTTGGGTGTAGCTAATGTTGCGGAAATAGGCCGTCGGTGTTTGTCCTGCTTCTGTATACTCGCCAGCCCAATTTGAAATCCTTGAATCGGTTAACCACACATTCGCCATAATGCGCAGGGTTGAATCTTTCGCTGACGGGGTTGGATTTTCGGGTGAGTTCTTTTCTGTGTGAACCAGCTCGCCATCGATGTACCACTTGATCTGTTTTTGGGTCCATTTGATGGCATAGCGGTGGTAATCCTCCGATGCATCAAAGTTCAAATAAATCAGCTTTTCGTTGCTGTTTTCGTACCGATCATCATTCGTCCAGTAATTGATTTGGATGGCATTGGTGTTATTACCAAGAAACTCGATATCAATTTCATTGTGCATGCCATTACTGTTTTCATCTTTATCGTAAGGCCCGGCAAATAAGAAGAATGCACTGACCATGCCTGGCTCATTAACAGGCTTTATTTCCGCTTCAAAACAGCCATAACGATAAAAATCATGGCTGCGCAGTTCGCCAGATTGATAGTCACTACTGCCGTCACTCAGTGGTGTTTTACTGAGGGTGATTGCCATTCCCTGATCTTCTGAAAAGGTGATCGCTTCGCCTTCCCAGCGGTTTACAAAAGGAAAACCATTACTCCAACCGTCAGATTTCCACCAAATCTCGGCGTTTAATGTATCGAGCGGATCGACAAAGTTGTTATTAGTATTTGCAGCAAAAACAAAAGGCGAAACCCAGCTGCAAGCTACGAGAGCGAGTGGAGTTAGTGATTTGATTATCAGCATAACAGTATCTATTTGTAGAAGGCGTACAACCAGTGTAGCTACGATATATGAAGCAATAGCTTGCTATGTGTATCAGTATTAAGACAAAACACACTTTTGAAGCAAAAGACACATCAAGCAGCACTTAGCCGTTAGAATTGTCAGGAATACTAGGCGGTATATAGTCAAAAATAGGCTTGTAGCTTCGCTGCTTATACCATAGGGCGATCAGAATGAGCGAATTTGTATTGATGTTATAGGCTGTGTTGGGAGAACTTGCCTTATATAATCCGGTTGGTATAGAACGGTTATTTAAACTATTGCTAACGACTGTCTTGTAGAGTAATTGACTGTAGCTGTCGTTGTATAACACGCTTAACCCAAAGGCGACTTTGTTACTGAACGCTTGCCCATTTTCGATAGGCTTGCCGCCTGGCGAGGTTGCAAGCCAGCTCTTACCATAGAAGTAGATATTATTGTATGCAAACCACGGACGTTGGCTCAGGGCATCCTCCGCAAAGATTGTAAGTGTCTGTGATTTGTCATAACGGGTTTTATGTAGGCTATAAAGGGCATCTAACTGGTTCCACCACAAATCGTGATAACCTAACTCTATAGCCTGTAAGACATAGGGGTCGGTGGTAAAGTAGGGTAAGTTGCGAATATCTATATACACTTGTTCTTCATCTACCGTGACATGCTTACTGTACTTAGGGCCTAGGGCTTCTGAGACATCCAGTTTCTCCATCGCAAACCCTTGTGCAGCATATTGCAAATAGCCCAGTCGGCCTTCTTGACGGTAGGATGTCGATTTTTTTGATTTATGTTCGCCAAATAAAGTCCCTTGATTCACCGAACGATCAATTCTCCACTTTGCAGTAATTGCATCAATTTGATCGACTAATTCAGGTTTGTAAGTTGCTGCAATATTCAGCCAAATAAGTAACCGACCAATATCTAAGGCTGACCACCCATCGCCATTTGTTTGGGTTTGGCTGAATGAACCTGAAGGTTTACCTGTTTTTGTATTGTATTGGCGATTTGGCAGTATGCCTTTATATAAGGGTAAATTGAGTAATGTTGTCAGTGTTTTTTCAAGCATGGCATTTGCTTGAAGTGTAGTGTATTCACCAAGATACTCCAGAGCCAAAATTGCCCCAATACTACTGCCTACATCCCACATTGTTGCGTGAGAGTAGCCTTGCACTGAATCAATTAGGCCTGTTGTACTATTCCAGTTTCGGTCAACATAATAGCGGCCTTTTTTTATTAGTAGCCGATCTTCACGACTGAGCTTGGTAACTTCAGAAGGGGAGTGCATTCGGTGAATTGATTTTTTTTCTGAATGGTCAATACCGATACTATGATGATCGAGAGCGACAGTCTCTGCGTTTATGTCTATGGCTACATCGGTATCGGTTTGGGATACCCCTTGTTGTTCGGTCGAGATAATTGCAGGAGAAATACTTCGGCGTTGAAACTCAATAACACTGGTTTTACTGTTGTCTACTGCCTGTGTTACAGCGCGCCCACCAAAAAAACTGGGTGCTTCAGCGTTAGGAGACGCATGGTTTTCAGCCGAATCTGGCACTGTAACTTGAACTGAAGTATCAGCTGCATGATTAGCAAAACTAAATGGTGTACCCAGCACAAAACTCAGCACCAAAGCCGTAGTGATATATTGAAACCTGTACGGGAACCATTTCATTGTTAGGCAAACCTACATCGAACTTATTCATCCATGAATTAACTAACTATATGTTAAATAAAAGCTAAATCAAGTTTGATACAAGACGCTGTGATATGAAATATGATGAATTTAATAAACGGTGTTTCCTACTAGTTATCTTATTTATGAGAATAGAGCGATAAAAGGCAACATTGGGTAAAAGGTCAGCATGAGATGCTTGTATAATTATCATGCTATTCGTTACAATCTGCGCAAAGGATCGTATTCAGCGTTTTTCAGGGAAGTGACTTAATTGAAATAAGGCTACCCTGTGACTGCACCGCATATTGTTGAGTTTCTTTCTGATATTCCACACCAATTACAGATTGGCTGTGATGCTTTAGCGTTACGCTTGGCTACGGTTAATACGCCTACCAGCTATGCTTCTCGCCGTTACGTATTGCCTCGTACTTCGGCAATGATGGTCAAGTCTTACCTTTCTCAAACACAACTGTTTCTTGAACCTTATGGTGACGTAGCAGACGCAGAGGTTGTACTCGCTTTCTCATTTGGCGATGCGCCTGCGGTCAATAAAGAATTAGCCAAAGTCGCGCAAGATAGTGTGATAGCACATCCCACCATGCCGTTATTAATGCAGCAAGAAATTG
This sequence comes from Photobacterium kagoshimensis, assembly GCF_050337045.1. Classification (NCBI taxonomy): domain Bacteria; kingdom Pseudomonadati; phylum Pseudomonadota; class Gammaproteobacteria; order Vibrionales; family Vibrionaceae; genus Photobacterium; species Photobacterium kagoshimensis. The sequence goes on from NZ_JAKJSO010000020.1 coordinate 64,181, forward strand.
CGATTCATGCGCGAGAAAGCCGTGTTACATCAAGGTTTAGTATTCAAGCCAATGACTATCAAACGACTACTGATGTGGCACAAGCCGCGTTAACGTTAACGGATAAGCGTAAAGTTTTGGTGGTGGCGCAAGCTTGGCACGCGCAACGGTGTATCGATACCTGTAAATCGCTGGGGTGGGCGGTTGTTGGGCTGCGCTGTTCTTCTGCTTTTCCTGAAGATGATCCACAGCCTTGGGTACGCCACCCGCTAAATTGGATAATAAAAGAAAGCCATCGAGAGCAAGCCGCTGGCTATGAAATTAGTGAGCGATTTCAATTAATTTAGTGATATTTGCGAGTCTAAAAAAGCTAACATATAAGCATTGATGTCTATACTTCATATAATACTGGTGGAGTATGGAGAAGGAACTTGCTGCTCACTCATCTCAATAAGGCATTTGCAGATTGTAAGAAAGACTTGGCTTTTGTCGGGCTATTCAGTCTGGCGATTAATTTTTTAGTACTTACTCTGCCTATTTACAGCTTACAACTCTTTGATCGGGTACTCAGTAGTGCGAGCTTAGATACGCTTTATGCTTTATTGGTTATTGCTGTTTTATTACTTTCTGCGCAAGCTGTTATCGAGCATGTCCGTACTCAGCTACTGCAAAAGTCGGGGTTGAAGTTAGATGTATCTTTGAGTCCTTCGTTGCTTGCCGATAGTATCCGTCAATCTTCACAGCAAAATCGCATTCAAAAGCGTGGTTTACAAGATCTTGCAGAACTGCGTAATTTCCTTGTGACACCTTCAACCTCCGCCATTTTTGATATTCCGTGGGTGCCAGTCTTTTTACTTATCCTCTTTTTACTTCACCCTTATATCGGTGCAGTTGCTCTTATTGGCAGCGTAATTTTTGCCGTATTGTCTGTCTTAATGATGTATGCCGCTCGAAAACCGAGCGGACATTCACAAGAGTTAGCCGCTAAAACCAGCATGGAGTTGAATGACTATTTACGAAATGCTCCAACATTACGTGCTATGGGTATGGCCGATAACGTGGGGAATATTTGGAACCAACGTAATAGCGAACAGCTTAACTTGCAGTGGAAACTGAACTCTCGAACAGGGCAGTTACTCGCGATCAGCCGCTATTTTCGAACATTGCTGCAAGTGGTGATACTGACTGTGGGCGTGATGCTTGCCTTAGATCAGCAAATTGGCACTGGTGCGATTATTGCGAGTTCTATTCTTATGGCTCGGGTATTAGCGCCATTTGAACAAGCGGTGAGTGGCTGGAAAGGTTGGTATAGCGCCTATCAATCTTACCAACGTTTAAAAAATCTAGAATGTAGCAAGTCAGAACAGGCAAAAACAGCCTTACCAGAACCTAAAGGTGAACTGCTCTTAAAACATGTTGGGTTGAAATTTGATGGCCAGAAAGAACCTGTTTTGCAAAATATTAGCTTCAAGTTGGGGGCTGGAAACGCTCTGGCAATTATGGGGAATAGCGGTTCAGGAAAATCAACGTTAGCAGCATTGATTATGGGTATCCATAAGCCGTCGATGGGCTCGATAAAGATTGATGGGGCGGCATTAGAACTTTGGCCTGAAGAGCAGTTTGGTTGTCATATTGGTTATTTACCACAAGAGGTTGGACTATTAGCTGGGACAGTTGCTGAAAATATTTGTCGATTTAGTGAAGCCCCTGCAGAAGATATTATTCATGCGGCAAGATTAGCGTGTGTGCATGAGCTGATCATTTCTTTGCCTAAAGGGTATGACACCTATTTAGGCGAAGGAGGAGTCCAGTTATCAGGAGGGCAAAAACAACGGATTGGTTTAGCCCGTGCCATTTTCTCTAACCCAAGTGTGCTGGTGCTGGATGAGCCGAATTCAAATTTGGATCCTGAAGGTGAAGTCGCACTGGCGATTGTGCTGCAATATTGTAAAGAAAACAGTATTACAGTGGTGATGATAAGTCACCGTCCTGGTTTCTTACGGCAGATGGATTGGGTGATTGTACTTAAAGATGGAAAGATCGAAAAAGCCGGCACTTGCGATAAATTCTTGGGAGCTATGTCTGAAGTTGATGGTGCCGAAACAATAACGGCGAATGCGAGTCGCCCTTCATCAGCAGCACAAGCAGGGGGAGCACGTGGATAGTTCAACCTTTGACACTAAGCGATTAATTATCTTTGGCTGTGTTTTCGTATTACTCACTGTCGGTATATTCATTTCATGGGCTATGACTGCAAAACTGAATGCTGCCTCTATCGCGTCAGGCACCTTGGTTGTTGAATCGCAGCGTAAGAAAGTTCAGCACTTACAGGGTGGCTGGGTGAAGGCGATTTATGTTTCCGAAGGGCAGCATGTTGAAGCAGGTGACATACTGCTGGAGTTGGCAAACAGTAAGGCAGAATCGGATTTTAGGCGTTTAATATTACGTGCGGTTTCCTTGCAGTCTCAGCACGATCGTTTAGATGCCGAGCTAAATAAGAGTAAAGCGGTTGATTGGAGTGTCAAGCGTTTGCCAATTTTGTCAGAGCTCGATGACGTTGAATTAAGCAATATTATCAACACTCATCAGATGCAGTTTCAGCAAGCCTCTTTGCGGGATGATTTACGCTCAGGTCAATTTGAACAACGTAAACTGTTGTTAGACGAACAATTACGAGGGGCCAAATTCCAACTTCGAGCAATTCGTCGACAGCTAGATCTAGTGAAACAAGAAATTGAAATGACGGCAGGGTTACTTAAAAAAGGGTTTGTTGCCAAAACCAGAATGCTTGAGTTACAACGCCACCAAGCCAGTATTGAAGCACAAATTGCTGAGCTTGATTCTGAAAAAGAAGTTTTGGTACGTAAATTAGTTTCGCTAGAGCAAGACTATGACACGGAAACTATTGAAATTCAGCAGGGATTGACGGCCCAACTTGAGCTTACAGACAAAGAACTAAGGGATGTGAAACAAGCGTTAACCGCAGCAACCGATATTCGCTCCCGCGTGACGATCCGAAGTGAACACAGCGGTACGGTTGTGGGCATGAATGTGCACAGTGTGGGCGGTGTCGTGAATGCGGGTGATGTGATGATGGAAATAGTTCCCAATAGTGACGAGTTAATCGTGGAAGCTTTGGTTAAGCCAGAAGACATTGATGTTGTTCACCAAGGGTTAGCTGCAAAAGTGCGATTAAGTGCGTTTAATGTGCGTCGAACGCCTCCCGTCCAAGGTGAGGTGATATATGTGGCCGCTGACCGATTAATGCCTAAAAAAGAATCCCAACAAACGGGGTACCTCGTCAAAGTTAAATTAAGTAAAAGCGATGTAGAAAGGCTGGGGGACGTTGAGTTATACCCAGGTATGCCAACCGAGGTCTTTATTTTATTAGAGAGCCAAACAATGTGGGAATACCTTTCTGCCCCCTTGTTTAGTTCTTATTACCGTGCTTTTAGAGAGTCCTAAATAGGAGGTTTGTCATGATTGTGTTTTGGTTATGCTTTTATTTGTTTTTCTTTATTCTTGCGGTTGCTATTGGTTACCACAAAGGAAATTTAGTCGCAGGGATCTTATTAGGCTATGTTTTAGGCCCAATAGGTGTTTTGCTTCTGTGCCTGAGTAAAGATCGTAAGCATATTACCTGTCCATATTGTGATGCCCAAATTCACAAGCGCTCGTATTTTTGTCCTAAATGTCGAGAAAAAGTAATGGCTGTTGCCTAGGTGAAAGGTATAGGGAAGAACAATGAGAAAGCACAAACAGCGCGCAAAGACAGTAAATCATAATGTTATATTACCTCAGAACACAAGTCGGCTAGAGGGGAGGTGGAAAAGTTCAGCTATGTTTTCCTACATAGTGACATTACTAGGAAAATCAAGGCTGACGGTTTCTACTGTTGCTGCTTTTATTCTTACCATTGTGCTTATTTGGCAACATTATCAGCACCAAGAGCGCTTGACTCAACTCGCAGTAAAAGAAGCGATCATTGTTGATCAGCGCGATCAGATTAACGAGCTTCTAGTTGAGCTAGATAGTCAAGGCCAAGAAGTGATCGAGTTGGAAGGCAATGTTAGTTTAGCCAGTGAATTGCTTGCGGATAATAATTTAACTGTGAGCCTGTTGAATGAAAGGATTGAACACTTACTTGAAGAGAACGCAGATAAAGATGCGGCCTTGAGGTTGGTGAAGTTAGATTATCAACGTAATTTATCGAAAGAGCGGAATAAAGGAAAAGCACGTATTCGCTCATCGGAACAAGCCCTAGCGCAAGAGCGCGAAGCTTTAGCCTTACAAGAAGCTAATGTGAACTCTAAGATGGGTGATGTTGATGACTGGGAAAAGAAAAAGGCTGAGTTTGAAAAATTGTATGCGAGTTCAGCACTTGAAGTTGAGAACGAGAAACGAATTGATAAATTAATGGCGCAGTTTAACAGTTTACGTGTTGATCTTAGTGTGGTGAACGAGTGCGATAAAGACTACCTATACCGCTACAATGAAGCAAAAAGTGTGCTGAATCATATTCGGACATTTATTCAAAAATATGAAATGAAACAAGATTATTACTTTTTTGTCATATCAAATGACAGCCAAATAACATCCCAAAACAGGAAAATTTGTTTTAAAGACTAGATTACATCACTTATGAATGAGTGATTTTTATAATCAGTTGGTATTCACTGAATGGATTAATCTGTTGTAAATAAAATTATCATTTATCAATATGTGCATTTCGGTATACTAGGTGGCTGTAACCGTTTGTTGAGTATATATAAATGCGATTTGTTGTTGGATGTGCGTTATTGTTAGTAGGTTGTAGTTCAACAACTAATATACAAAATCAACTTTTAAGCGATATTGATTATTCCTTATCGAAAACGTTCTCGCCAGGTCGCTTTGACCGTGTGGTTATGCAGCCTTATATTCAATTTGGCCAGCACAAACGTTTTTACGAAAAAACGACTTTTTCCCAGTTTAAACGGTTAGATAAAGCACGTTCCGCGAGTTTAGCTGTGCAATATGCTGATTTATTTGATGAGCCGCTTGATGTACAGAATCGCCATTTATATCAATATCAAGTGACGTTTGGTCAGGAAGTTGGTCAGACAAAACGTTATTTCTACATTTTTGATACGCACGAAGATGGCGCACGCTGGGTGATGAATATTCACCATGATGGTATGGGCGCTGAGATGATGTTCCCAACCAAACTGAGTACGCTTGCTAAGGGGATGTCTTTTACTGCGACCTATGACTTGAAGGTGAGTGATGTTGTTCAGTTAGCTGAAAAGCAAAAAGAGACATTACTGTTTCCTGTCACGCGATTAGTGAATGCATTAGATCAAGAAGCAATCAGTGATGATGATTTTGCCGATGATGCGTTTAGTCGTTCTATTACTACGCTCATAGATTATGAGGGTTTATTTCCTATTGGTTTTTCATTTAAAAACTCGTTAAAGGATGCAAGTGACAATAAAGCTGATGTTGATTCACTATCACAACAGTGTACGTATACCGTCACGAAAACGTTTCAGCCTCAAACATCTCAAGAAGTGGTCGCAGTTAAAGATATTACATTTGAAACTGTAAAAGTGAATACAGCTTATCAATATACACTTTCGTGCGATGGTCGACAGGCAGACCAGTTGGCGGTCGACAGTCAGTTTTGGTATTCACCTGCAATGGGGATTTTAAAAACTGCGCGAGATGTGAGTTTCACTGAGCTGGTCTCAGACGATTTGCTGGATGATGCAATGAGCTATATTGATGATAAGCAAGCGTTTAAAGAAGAGCTGTCTAAAGTGAAGTTTACGATTGGCTCCGCTGTGACTGAGCTGAAGCAATAATGTTTTTTCAGTGTGCTATTTTGCTCAGTTAATGACGTATTTTAGATAAAGTCATACGCTATAAACAGTAAAATGCCGATACGTTTCGTATCGGCATTTTTGTCTGCGCTTGTTATTTTTAGCAGCGCCACGGTTATGTGAAATTAAATATCAGCGTCGTTGAAACTGATGTTTTGGCTATCGCTATCACTCCAGATAGTAACCTCTTTGCCTTCACTATTACTGAAGGTGTAACCAGTCAGTGCACTTACATCAATATCTTGGGCTTCGTAGGCCGCTTGTAAGTTGCTATCCATACTTGCGTTACTGCTATCGAGTGTCCAACCAAAGCCTTGCAAGTCTAGCGACTCAGCACCAGAGCAAACAAACTGCCCATTAGCATTACCAGCGGTGTCATTGACTAAGACTTTATCTAACGCGATTTTTAGCTCGGTATCGGTCGCATTTACGACAACCCCTTCAATTTCTTGGTAAGCGGTTTGGGTCATATCAATAATTTGGTTATCACCATCGCTGCCAACAGAAAGTACGTCAAAGCCTTCGCCGCCGCTAAAGTGCACGGTAACCCCGTCTGTTTGTGCTATGTCTTCTTTGTCGAAGATAAGGGTATCGTTGCCGCTCCCTGCGAACAGTTGGTCAGAACCTGCACCACCATCAAGGATATCATTACCACTTTGACCAAAGATAAGGTCGTTACCTGCGTCACCACTTAGAGTGTCGTTGCCGATACCGCCGTCGATGTTATCGTTGCCATCACCGCCTTTGACGGTATCATCGCCTTCGCCAGCTGAAAGGGTATCGTTGCCTGTACCACCATCAATAGTATCGTTACCCATGTCACCGTAAATGGCATCGTTACCACTATCACCTGTAAGCTTATCGTCGCCTTGCTCACCGTAGATAACATCATTACCACTGCCGCCTTTGACAATATCATTATCGTTACCCGCAAAGACCACATCGTTGCCGCTATCACCTTTTAGAAAGTCTGTACCATCACCACCGTGAAGGGTATCGTTGCCTGAACCACCGTATAAGCTGTCGTTGCCTAAGCCACCACTGAGTTGGTCATCATTATTTTGGCCGTACAGCTTATCGTTCCCTTCGCCGCCTTCGAGCACATCATTGCCGCTACCCGCGTATAATTTATCGTTTCCTTCGCCACCTTTTAGCGTATCGTCACCCGATCCTGCACTGAGGTAATCGTCACCGATACCACCATCAAGTTGGTCACTGCCGCTTCCAGAATAAAGGCTATCGTTACCTTCTTCTCCAGATAGCTTGTTAACACCGTTGCCTGCACTAAGGTAGTCATTACCCAAGCCGCCAGTCATGACATCGTTACCGCTACCAGCATATAGCTTATCGTTACCCTCACCGCCATCTAGAGTGTTATCACCATCACCTGCGGTTAAATTATCGTTGCCGTCTCCGCCAGAGAGTTGGTCATCACCATCGCCGGCTTTTAATGTATCTGTGCCTGTACCACCATCAAGGATGTTGTTACCAGAATCGGCCGTTAGGCTATCATCGCCATCACCACCTGACAGTGTATCGTTACCTGAACCAGCATTAAGTGTATCGTCACCTAATCCGCCTTCTAATGTGTCATTACCTTCGAAGCCTTCGAGGCGATCATCGCCCGCGTCACCTTGAAGGATATCGTTGCCCGTGCCGCCGTAGAGGGTATCGTTATCATCGCCACCTGAAAGGGTATTATTGCCTGCTTCGGCATGAAGCTCATCTTGGCCTGCACCACCTTTTAGGGTGTCGTCACCAGTGCCAGCGAAGAGTTTATCTGCACCATCCCCCCCTTCGAGGGTATCATTGCCGTCGCCACCAAGAATGACATCATCGCCCGCTTCACCTTTAAGGGTATCTTTGCCTGCGCCCCCTTCAATTTGGTCGACACCGGCGCCCCCTGAGATATTGTCGTGACCTTCAGCGCCGTAAAGGAGATCGTCGCCACTGCCTGCGGTCACTGTATCGTTACCGCTACCACCAAATAATGTATTGGTACCTTCACCGAGGTCGATAGTGTTATTGCCTGCTTCGCCGTATACAGTATCGTTACCTTCACCCGCTGTGATGGTATCGTTGCCGTCACCGGCAAATAAGGTATCGTCACCTTTACCCCCTATGATGGTATCTTGGTCACCACCGCCATATAAGGTGTCACTGGCATCACTACCAATAAGGGTATCATCACCTGCGCCACCGTAAATTTGGTGACTACCACCTGCCGCCGCAATTAAGGTATCGTCGCCGCCTTCACCGAGTAGGGTATCTTGACCATCATCCGTTAGGGTATCGTTACCTTCGCCACCAGCTAAGAAGTCAAAGCCTTCACCACCGACTAAGGTATCGGCGCCATCACCGCCAAAGAGTGCATCGTTACCTGCACCGCCATCGAGTATATCCGCGCCGCTGCCTGCATCGACGTGATCATCACCAACGCCAGCGGTGATCGTATCTGTGCCGTCACCGCCATAAATCATATCGTTGCCGTCACCAGCATCTATCGTGTCGCTGTCGATACCACCATAAATTGTATCGTTACCTGTCCCTGCGATAATTTGGTTATCACCTGACTCACCGTAGATAGTGTCGTCACCTTCACCAGCATCTATGGTATCAGCGCCACCACCTGCAAAGATGGTGTCATCGCCTGCATTTGCTGTAATCGTATCGTTACCGTCACCACCGCCAAGAATATCGTTTTGGTCGGCACTGATCAGAGTATCATCACCATCATCACCGTAGAGTTGGCTAACCCCTTCACCGCCATCTAGGTAGTCATTACCCGCACCACCAGCCAGCACATCGTCGCCAGCCTCACCGAGCAGTTTGTCATCGCCTGAACCACCTACTAGCGTATCGTTACCGTCACCACCGAGTAAGCTATCGTCACCCGAGCCGCCGAGTAGGGTATCTATCCCTTCGCCGCCGCTAAGTGCATCGTTACCGCTATTTCCTTCAAGTAAATCGTCGCCTTTATTACCAACCAGCACGTCATTATCGCCGCCACCGTAAAGCTGATCTGATTCATCCGAACCTGTTAGCACGTCATTGCCAGCACCACCGTAAAGGGCACTGCTATTGAGGCCGGCATTGATGGTATCGGCACCGTCTTCCCCAAAAAGGGCGTTGTTGCCGCTTTCTCCTTCAATAATGTCATCGCCAGCGCCTGCATAAACAGTGTCAGCGCCTGAGTTGGCATAAATGGTATCGTTACCTGCGCCCGCAAAAACCTTATCGTCACCTTCACCTGCTGTGATGGTATCCATACCGCTGCCAGCATAAATGTTATCGTTGCCTGTACCTGCATCAATATTGTTATCGCCTTCACCCGCATAAACAATATCGTGGCCGTCACCGCTGTCTATGGTGTCATTACCTTCAGCGCTGTAGACGGTGTCGTTGTCTGCCCCTGTGGTAATAGTGTTATCTCCAGCCCCTGCAAAAACAGTATCGTGGCCATCACCTGTTGTAATGGTATCGTTGCCTGAATCGGTATAAACCGTGTCGTTACCTGTGCCTGCATCAATAACGTTATTGCCCGTTTCACCAAATAGGGTATCGTTTCCTGCACCACCGGAAATCACATCATTACCACTACCCGCGTAGACGAAATCGTCACCGTCTCCCGCGCTAATCACATCAGCGCCTTCGTTAGCGTGAAGAATATCGTTCCCCTCACCGCCATCAAGCACATCCTTGCCTTCACCACCAAATAGTTGGTCGCTGCCTGTGCCGCCACTCAGGTTATCGTTACCGACACCGCCATAAACCATGTCGTCGCCAGCACCACCTTCAACAAGGTCATCGCCTTGTTCACCAAATAATTGGTCGTTCCCTTCGCCGCCTAAGATAGTATCGTTATCATCACCACCTAGGATTAAGTCATTATCAGCGCCCCCATCAATAATATCGTCGCCTGTACCGCCAAGAATAAAGTCATCCCCAGTGCCACCAGTAATAGTATCTACACCTGCATCACCGTGAATCTCATCATTGCCTTCGCCGCCATCAAGGGTGTCTGTTCCTAAGCCGCCAAAGAGTTTATCGTCACCTGTACCACCCGTAATAATGTCATTGCCGTCATCACCAATAAGGGTGTCGTTGCCAGCACCACCATCAATAACATCATCACCTAACTCACCAAGTAACAGGTCATCACCTTCGTCACCGAAGAGAGTATCGTCCCCGTCACTACCTAGTAAGGTGTCGTTACCAGTACCACCATGTAATTCATCATCACCATTACCACCGATGATGACATCATTGCCATCATCGCCGTACAGTTTGTCGTCATTGATATCACCATCAATGAAGTCATCGCCAGTGCCACCATAGATGGTATCTGCCCCTTGTTGACCAAATAGGCTATCTGCGCCGTTGCCACCAGTGATGGTGTCGTCATAGATGTTATGTGCAATAAATTCGACTGACTCGATATCCGTAATTGGATTGCCTTCAGGGTCTATTAGCGTAAAGCTAACCAGTTCGTCTGTACCCACTTGTTCTTTTGTGAATGTAATATCAACGAGGATTTCGCCTGTTTCACTCACAGTTGCTGGTACCGATGCGATGACAGTGCCGGCGGAGTCAGTTAGTTGGACAACAACAGAAGTATGCTTAGGATCAACCGTAAACTTAGTTGTCATTGATCCCGTATCATCAACAATATAATTACCTAACCGAGCACTGTGTGTGACCTCCTCTTGTGGCTCTTCTGAAGTAGGGGCTGTGTAACTGTATACAGTTTGAGATTCCCCCCATTTGTCATCGACAGCTGGTTCTACTGGTGGTTCTTGACCATATTCAACGTCACCAAAAATCGTATCATCACCAGCACCGCCAGATAGTATATCGCTACCTTCACCACCAGCGACAAAGTCATCACCGCCTTTGGCTTCTACATGGTCGCTACCAGAAAGAACGTTAATATCATCATCACCTTCCGTGCCTACGACTTTATCGTTGTCTTTAGTCCCTTGCATACTCACCTCGTTTGAATCTGACGGTAATTGGTAATGTATAAATACTTGTTCTCTATAGATGGCATAAAGGATGCCAAGTTTAGGAACTAGTAGCTAAGTCACGATAATGGGAGAGGGTGCAAGCACCTAAAAGTGCGCTAACCCTTTGTATTCCCATTGCCAATAAGTGACTAGCGGCATAAAAACACAGTTTCATATCAAGGTTAGACGGCTTTTTAGGCATTGCCATAGTTAATTCTGGATATTTTGGGGCGAATGCAATACGCAAAGAGGAGTGTGTTTTTCAGAGAGCGAATTGCAAAATGCAAAGATGAATTAGAAAGAAAAAGAGTAAGCTAGTGTGACTGAACCATCAATAAAGCGGCCAGTATCTTCACCACGATCTGAAGGGTTCCAACGATTACCTGAGTAGTTATTGTATTGCAGTGTAAATGTACCGGGATGCCAGTCAAAATAGCCAAAGCCATAAGTGAAATCAGGGTTCCATGGCTGTCGTTGTGACCTGTCGAAATAGTAGAAAGCAGTACCATTGACATACCAGTTACCATATATTGAATATTTGCAGCCAAGGCTCAGTGTTTTGTGACCACTTTTATAGCTGGTAGATGTGAGATCAAAATATTCAGGGGTGTAATTAAAATCGACTTGGCAGCCAATTGCGCCATCATCGGTAAAGGTTAGCCAATCAACGAAGGGTTTAGTGACGGGGAATTTCCAACCCAGTGCCCATGTACCTTGATTAAAATTAGTGACGGGTTGCTCATCTGTACCATTAAACCTGTTACCACCATAGTTGGAGTATAGAAGGCTAAAGGTGTAAGGGCGCCAATCGCTGTAACCAAAAACGTAAGTAAAATCGGGGTTCCACGGCTGCTGCTGATCTTTATCGAGATAGTAATAGAGGGTGCCTGATACAAACCAGTTACCAATAATCACGTATTTGAGAGATAGGGTAGCTATTGTATTGTTGTTTGCTGGGCCGCTTGTTGCATTGGCTGGCACATTGGCCGCTTGTGTCTGTAGCAACGGATGCCCTAATCCCAAGTTTCCGCTCAGCCCTTTTAACCAGCTATCATCTTCTCTTGGTGGCTTAGTCCAATCTTCAAAGGGAACATCGAACGAGCTTGTTACTCCTTTCCAAATAAGGGCCGATTCTGGCTCTTCGTCATCGGATTTTTTATGAACTGCGGCTGCTTTTGCAAAATTAGGTGAGCTAGGTTCTGGAGCATGCTTAGCGGTTTCGGATTGGTACTCACTTGCAGTAATCGGCAGGCTATTAACACAGCAAGAGAGTAAGGAAAGAAAGGCAATAGTCTGGCTTTTTTGCATCATCCCTCCTTAGTAAGCATCAATTTAGTACGCTAAGATACTAAAATACAACATTTATTACTTCTTTATATAACACTTGTCACATAGGTAAAAGTTTTTGTCTAAATTTATGGTGTAGAGGGTAAAACTTACTAGACTTGATTTGTAATAAACATGTTCTTGATATGTTGACACCACAGAATAATATGCAATAAGGTGTTTATTCTTGTGTGGTATCGCTTAAACGGTGGCTTCTGAATGAATGACATTCTTGTAGTAGATGACAACAGAACCATGCTGATGTTTATGGAACGCGTGCTGACCAAGCGTGGGTTTAATGTTACAACAGCAAATGATGGCACACAGGCCTTAACGGTTTTGGAAGAATGCCCACATATCCAATTTGTATTGAGCGACTGGATGATGCCTGAAATGGATGGCATTGAACTTTGTAGTCGTCTGAAGTCTGGTTCGTATTCTCGTTATATTTTTTTCGTATTACTGTCAGGCAAAGACGATCAAGAATCTATTATCGATGGCATTAATGCGGGTGCTGATGATTTTGTTGTTAAAGATACCCATGTCGATGAAATATCAGCACGTATAAAAGCGGGTTTTCGTACCTTAGATCTTCATAATCAAATAACAGCGCAAAATAATGAGCTTGATTCTGCTTATGCGATTATGAAGAAAGATTTAGAGTCTGCTGGCGATTTATTAAGGCGTTTATTACCCGCAGAGCGAAAACTGTCTGGTGTCGAAATTAGCTATGTGTCTTTGCCAAGCGCCCAAATTGGCGGTGATATGCTGGGCTACATGCAGCTAGATGAAGAAAACGTCGGATTCTATTTACTCGATGTTGCAGGGCATGGGGTGTCATCGGCACTTATGTCATTTTCGGTTCAACAAAGTATTGCCGCGAATAATGGTAAGGGCTCAATTGTTAAATCACCTATTGAACAAGCGCCTTACTATAAAATTAACTCACCTGATAACGTTCTCAAGCAGCTCAATGACCTGTATTTGAGTGATGATCATAATTTGTTGTATTTCACCATGGTTTATTCCGTACTCAATGTCAAAACAGGTGTGTTGGAATTTTCAATTGCGGGGCATCCGCCTTTAGTGTGGTTACATGCAGCAACTGGCGAAGCCGAATTTATTGGTCAAGATAGTTTTGTTGTTGGGGCCTTTGATTTTGTTGAGTACCAAACGGCAAGAATACAGTTAGCGCCTGGTGACAAAATATGGATTTATTCTGACGGCATCACAGAAGCTGAAAAAGGCGTTGAACAGTTTACTGAAGAAGGGCTTAGACAAACCGTCATGGCTATAAAGCACCATCCAACCACGGTACAAACAGAGATGTTAGTTAATCGCGTCAGGGATTGGCAACGTTCAGAACAATTTGACGATGATGTGAGTGTACTCGTAGTCGAATGGACAGGATATTCAGAAGGGGAACAATCATGCAATACGAAGCTTTCAACCAGGGTCAATGCACAATTCTTCAAATAAAAGAGGCACGTTTTGACGCTAAATTAGCGCCAAGTTTTCGTGCAGTGATTGAAGAAAAAGTAAATGAAATTGATGCACAGCTTGTACTCGATCTTACTGATGTTCGCTTTATGGATAGCAGTGGTCTAGGTGCTGTCATGGGTGCCTATAAGTTATTGAAAGGGAAGAAAATAAGTGTAGTTAACCCACAGCGTGCAGTGAAGGAACTACTTAAACTCACCCGTATGGATAAATTAATTGCGAGCTACGATTCTATCGAAGACGCTGTTAGCACTGTTGCTTAGGAGCTAGCTATGAAGGGAATGATTCTTGCCGCAGGGAAAGGCACCCGAGTAAAACCTATTACTCAAACAATCCCTAAACCTATGATCCCCATACTGGGGAAACCTGTCATGGAGTCGATGATTCAACTGTTTGCGTCACACAGCATCGACAAAATTGTGGTTAATACCAGCCATCTTGCAGAAGTGATTGAAAATTATTTCGGCGATGGTCATCACTTTAATGTGCAGTTGTCGTATTCATATGAAGGTGAAATGAAAGACGGTAAGTTCATCAGCAAAGCATTGGGTTCTGCGGGTGGCATGAGAAAAATCCAAGATTTCTCTGGCTTCTTCGATGAAACTTTTGTCGTTGTATGTGGTGATGCTTGGATCGATCTTGATTTAACGGAAGCGGTTAAGCGTCATAAAGAAAAAGGCGGCATTGCCACTATTGTTACTCGCAATGTTGATATTAGCGAAGTGAGTAAATACGGTGTCGTTGTTGCAGATGACTACGGTCGAGTAACCAGTTTCCAAGAAAAGCCGTCCGAAGAAGAAGCCTTATCAACTGAAATTAATACAGGTATCTATATTTTTGAGCCTGCGATTTTTGACTTTATTCCTTCTGGTCAAGAGTTTGATATTGGTAGTGAGCTATTCCCAGCCTTGGTTGACAATGATGTCCGCTTTTACGCCACTAACATGGATTTTCAGTGGCTGGATGTCGGCAATATTAGCGACATCTGGGGAGTAACTAGTGAAATACTACACGGCAAAGTCCCTGGTTATCCTATTCCTGGAACTCAAGTGAAACCTGGAATTTGGGTGGGTATTAATACGGTCTTTGACCCTGATAGTTGCAATATTACGCCTCCTGTTATTGTGAGTAGTGGCTGTGAGATCCAACCCGGTGCTGTTATCACTGGGCCTGCGGTGATTGGTGCGAACTGTAAAGTTGAAACAAATGCCGTTATTAATAAAAGCCTAGTGAGTGATTATATTCATATTTCGGGCTCTGCATTTGTCGAAAATAAAACGGTCTTTGGTGATTATTTCATTAGTCATGATGGTTATACGCAATCTCTTATCGAGATGGATGCGATACATATGCTGAAAGATCGCCGTACCAGTCAGCCATTGTTGTCTCATCATCAAGGGCAGGGTGTTTTCTTTTCACATAAGCCAGAAGAAGTCACAGTGACTAAATAGTAAGGAGCGGCTCGATGGAGACGGTCAAATACCATTTTAATAAACAGTACAAAAGTTCTTTAGATGTTTCTCGCGACGTTGCTGAGGATATTAAAGCATTTTGGTTAGATGTCGGCTTGAAAGAAGATGTCATTGATCAGATTGAATTGTGCTTGGTTGAGTTGGTGAATAATGCTTATGAGCATGCTTATCAATTAAACGAAGGTGAACCTATCGAGCTTAATTCCTATATTAAAAACAATGAACTCGTGATTGAAATTGCTGATTATGGTGAATCAATGACTGACGAGGAATTTGAAAAGGCAGTGGAAGGAACCTTTATTGAACCCGATCCTGAAGATCCAGAAACTTGGACGACGTCAGGGCGAGGTTTCATTATTGTCGTTCAACTTACTGATAACCTTGAATATGAAAAAGCAGGAGGTAAAAACACCTTCAAGCTTTATAAAAAAACAGAAGCATAGCACTTATTGCTGAGGAAATTATGAGAATAGCTTTCGCCACGATGGCGTTATTCTCATTATCATCTTGCGCTATACAACAATCTAATAATGACTGGCAAATAACAACGCAATCGTTAAATGGACTGTGGCGATTAGAGATAATTGATGATCAACAACGTCAATCAACAAGTAAAAATGTCAATGTACCGAATAACTGGTACTTGGAAGGAATTGATCATGCTGGAGCTGCAATATACCAGCGAAACTTTGATACAAGGGTTTCTGAAGAGTCACGTTATTGGTTAGTGTTTGATGCTGTAGATTATGAAGCAAAAGTGTCTGTTAATGGCGAACAAGTAGCAAGGCATACTGGCTACTTTTCGCCTTTTGGCGCTGAAATTAGCCACTTGATCCGTGAGCGTAACAATAATATTGAAGTTTGGGTGAATAGCCCGAACGAATCGATTACGCCTGATTGGTCTTTATATAAGACGCAGATCAAAGGGGTCTTAAATCATCATGATACTCGCCCTGGTGGTGCATGGTCTGATTCAGGCCAAGATAGAAACTCAGGGGGAATATGGGGCGATGTTGCTCTTAAAGCCACGGGGCCAACAGCCATAGCCTTTCTTACCGTAGTGCCTAGTATTGATTTACCATCACGACGATCTCATTCTGAAATCGACAAACCAGCAGCCAAGGTTTTATCCACAACAAAGACTCAAGCATCAGTGAGTCTGACTGTTAATAATCTCTACAGTCAGCCCGTTTCCCTTTCTTACCGTTTATTTAAAGGCGATAACACAACGCCTGTTGAATCCTATGAGCAATCAGTAAACGTCAAAGCCGGTGAGCAGATTATTAATTGGCAGTTGCCGAAGAAGGATCGTGATCTTTGGTGGCCATGGGATTGGGGTAAACCAAGTCTATATCGTTTAGAGGTTACAGCTTCGATTAATGGAAAAGTAACAGATCAGCAGGTTACGACAATCGGCTTTCGTGATGTCGATTTTAAAGAAACGTTTGATGCAAAGGAAAATAAACAGAAAGGGCAATTTTATATAAATGGTTTAGCGTACTTTGTCAGAGGCACCAATTATATCGGTAGTCAGTGGCTGGGTGAATTAACCGCGAATGACTACCGACGCGATATAGTTCTTATGAAGTCGGCCAACATCAATAGCGTTCGTGTGCATGCGCATGTTGCGGGTAAAGCATTTTATGACGAGGCGGATAAAGCTGGGTTATTAGTTTGGCAAGATTTTCCCTTGCAATGGGGGTATTCAGATGCACCGCAATTTAGGCAAGAAGCGGTAAAACAAGTGGTTGAAATGACTGCCATGCTTGCAAATCACCCTTCTATTGCATTTTGGAGTGGTCATAACGAACCGCCTTGGGATGCTGATTGGATGAAGTATAAATACCCGAGCTATCAGCCGCAACAGAATCAATTGTTAACTGAAGCCGTTTATCAGCAGCTATTAAATGCTAAAGACAAGCGCGTTGTGAGAAAAGCATCTTATACCAAAGAGCATCCTTGGTTAGGTTGGTATTCAGGTAAATATCAAGATTACAGCACAGGAACATTTACACCGATTATCAGCGAATTTGGAGCGCAAGCTATGCCAAGTTTAGCCATGGTGAAGGATATTTTAGGCGCCAAGTGGGGCTGGCCGTTAACCGTTCAAAATGTAGCTAAGTTGAGCTACCACAATTATCAACCACATGAAACGTTAATGCTTGCGAAGGTTGTTCAAGGTGAATCTTTGTCACAATTTCATAAAAATAGCCAAGAATATCAAAGAGTAGCCACCAAATATGCAGCTGAACACCTAAGATTAAATAAAGGTGAGGGTGTGGCTGCCATTTATCAGTTTATGTTTGTAGATAGTTGGCCTTCAATTACTTGGTCAGTGCTGGATGTAACACGCGAAGCGAAACCTGGTTATAAAGCGCTAAAACAGGCCTATCAGCCAGTGATAGCGGTTGTTGAACGTGATCTTTATAGCGCGAAAGCGCATATGTCTGTCACTGTGATTAATGATTCCCTTAATGCTTATCCCAAAGCGACAGTTTGGATTCGTAATCGATTTGATAGCAAGCAATGGGTATTTGATGACGTTGACCTACCAGCCAATAGCAAGAAAGCCATCATTGAAGAGGCAAACCTTGCTGGGGTATCTGGCGCCATTATTGTTGGTATTACCGATCAAAATGGCATTGAAATTAGCCGCAACCTTTATAACTTTCAAGATAAATAGGTGGAACAATGACAAGGACGATCATTCTTCTGTTAGCACTGGCAGCGAGTTGTGTTCTACAAGCACAAACAATTGTGGTGAACCAACTCGGCTATTTATCGAATGGCGATAAAGTCGCCTATTGGTTAAAACCAAGCTCGGAAACTGTCACCTTATGGTCTGTGGATCAAAATAAAAGCATTGCCCAATTTCAAGCTAAAAGCCAAAAGCAGCTTAAAGATGAACGTCCCGTTGCCATGATTAATTTCAGTGCCGTGAAAGCGACGGGGTGGTTTCAACTGGTGGCGGGTGATGTGCGATCAGCTCCTTTTCAAATCGCATCGAATACTTATCACGACTTGAGCCAACGTTTGGTTCATGCCTTGTATCTTCAGCGCTCGGGCGTAA
This sequence comes from Photobacterium kagoshimensis, assembly GCF_050337045.1. Lineage (NCBI taxonomy): Bacteria > Pseudomonadati > Pseudomonadota > Gammaproteobacteria > Vibrionales > Vibrionaceae > Photobacterium > Photobacterium kagoshimensis. The sequence continues at coordinate 82,395 of NZ_JAKJSO010000020.1, forward strand.
GTGTTAATGATAAAACCACAGGGCTAGCGCGACCAATTAGCCATATGAAAGACGGTGTGATCTTCCGAACTGACGCCTTCCATAAGAAAGGTAAGTCGTTAGATATGATGGGCGGGTGGTACGATGCGGGTGATTTTGGTAAATACACGGCTACTACCACAATTACTGTGGCACGCTTGTTAGAAGCATACCGTCAATCACCAGACATGTTTAAACTGGCTCATGATCAATCATTGCCTCCTATTTTAGATGAAGCGCAGTTTGGCTTGAAGTGGCTACTGAAAATGCAACGTGCTGATGGCGCCGTTTATCGCAAAGTATCTGGTGCAACATGGCCGGCTAAAATTCCACCTTGGCAAGATACACAACCTCGTTACATCTACGGTGTCAGCACCCCTGAAACTGCAAAGTTTGCTGCAACCATGGCTTTTGCTTCACGCGTTTATGCCGATTATCAGCCAAGTATGGCGCGGCGTTATTTGCAAGCTGCTGTTCATGCATGGCGATATTTAGAAACGACTCCCGAACAATATATCGACTGGCAAAAAGGGGATGATTCCGGTTCTGGCCCTTATGTGAAAAACAAAGAAGACAAAGAACCATCGTTAGATACGGATATTGATGACAGATTATGGGCTTTAGCAGAATTGTACGTCACCACCAAACAAGATAAGTATTTAACCGCATTTGAAACGCAATACGACAAACAGTGGATTGATATTTTTGAATGGAAAAATCCCGCACTCATGGGCGTATGGCATCTGCTGCTTACGTTAGATCGCGCGCAAGAACTTTATCAACAACTCGCCACAGATTTACGCGATGCTGCAGAAAAATATATTACGCAAGCTAATGATTCAGCGTTTGGCATTGCTAACCAACGCTTTATTTGGGGCTCGAATAAGATGACGGCAGAAGCCGGGATCTTAATTGCTTGGTCTGATGCGATTCAACGTCATCAGCCACCGCATAAAGCGCAATATCGCGCTGTTGTTCAGTCACAGATTGATTATTTGCTAGGGGCAAACGCCTTCAATTTAAGCTTTGTGACTGGCAGCGGTACCTATGCCGTCCGTAATTTACATCATCTGTACCGTATCGCGACAGGTGTATATCTACCAGGGTATTTAGTGGGTGGGCCAAATGAAAAAGCGCAGGCTGGGGTCGCACCAAAAAATATGGGCATGTTGAGTTATATCGACAGTGAAAAGTCTTATGCAGTGAACGAATTCGCTATTGACTATAACGCAAGTTTGATTGGTTTATTGGCCACGCATCACGCGTATTTTCGTCAATATTAATGGAGTAATTCTAGATGGATTTTTATTTTAAGGAGTTCGAGTATCGCAAGCCGCCAGAGCCTGTGCCGCATAGCATGTCACGCGAATTGCTTTATCAATATTTAGCGACATGTAATCTGACACTGGGTATTTGGTACTTGTGGTGGCGGTGGACATACGCATTGAACTATGAGGCGATGTGGTTCTCTCTGCCCTTGGCGTTTGCAGAATCCTGTGCCTTTATTGGCTCTATGTTATTTACGTTCAATTTGTGGAAAACGAAAGATGAGCCACGTCGTGAGCCTCCGCATAAAATTGCCGAATGTGTGCATGAGACGGATGAAGACCGACCGATCAGCGTTGACGTGTTTTTCCCCACCTACGATGAAGAGCCCGATTTAGTTCGCTTGAGTATTTTAGATGCTCAGAAGATTCGTTACCCGCACGATATTGAGATGAAAATTTTCATTCTTGATGATGGTAAACGCCCTGCGATGGAAGCGTTAGCCGCTGAAATGGGTGTCGAATATATCACGCGTGAAGGGAATGTTGGCTTCAAAGCGGGTAACCTACGTAATGCACTTGAGCAAACATACGGGGATTTTATTGTTATCTGTGACGCAGATACGCGCCCGTTTCCGACAATCCTTGAACACACCCTAGGCTATTTCCGTGACCCTGATGTGGCTTGGGTACAAACCCCGCAATGGTTCTTTGATTTACCAGAAGGTGAACGTTTACCGCATTGGTTAGGCAAGAAAATGGGCGGGTTTGGCCGCCTAATTGGTCGCGGTGTCGAGCGCTTGTATGGTCCCGTGACATTGGGAGAAGACCCATTCGTGAATGATCCGCAAATGTTCTACGACGTTATCCAACGCCGCCGTAATTGGGTAAATGCTTCTTTCTGTTGTGGCGCGGGCTCAATTCACCGACGTGAAGCGGTAATGGAAGCCGCTTTACGTGCTTATAGTGAGCAAATCAGTAAAGAGCACGATGAAGTAGAGCGTCAAATTCGTAAATTGACCAAAGAAAAAACGGTTGATAAGGATATTTCGAATAACCTTCGTCAAGAAATCTTATTTGATACTGAATTCACGCCTTATAAATTTCATGTATCAGAAGATATTTATACTTCCATCGTCCTACATTCAGATACAGAGCGTACATGGCGTTCAATTCAACACCCACAAGTAGAAAGTAAAATGCTATCTCCACAAGATTTACAAACCTGGACGGTACAGCGTTTTAAATACTCGGGTGGTTCAATCGATATTTTTATGAATGATAACCCTTTGTTCCGTAAGGGAATGACACTCAAACAAAAGCTGATGTATGGCGCGAGCTTCTGGTCTAATTTATCGGCTATCTGGAATATCATTTTCCTTGCGTGCCCAATCATTTACTTCTTAACCAGCATTGCACCTGTGAGTGCGTACGATACCACTTTCTATTTGCATTTCTTACCGTTTGTACTGACGGCAGAGCTCGCCATGATGATAGGGACATGGGGGGTTGCGGGTTATAAAGGGAAAACGAATTTCTTGTCCTTCTTCCCTGTTAACTTACGGGCATTATGGACCGTGTTAAGGGGGCGGAAGATCAGCTTCCCTACCACCCCGAAAGAACGTCAAAGCGGTACTTTCTTTAAGATGATTATTCCGCAGTTTACCGTGTTTGTATTGAGCTTATTTAGCATGTGCTTTGCTTGGGTTGGTTATGCATCTGGCGCTTATGGTAGCTACTCATTTGGTGGCTTAGTGCTGAACAGCTTCTGGATTATTAATAACATGATGGCGATGTGGGGCATGATCGCAGCTGCTTTCTGGTCACCACCAACAGACAAAGAGCAAGAACAAGGATCGGAGGAATTAGAATATGGAATTTAAAAAAGCACTTGTGAATGCACGGCACCACTTTGTCTTTATTGCGGGTTTAGTGACAGCATTGGTGGTGGCGTTTACGATCGAAACGCGTGACTACGGCCAAGTACTCGGCAATATCACGTTTGAAGTCTCTGAGCCGATTCCACTCCGTGAAAATCGTATATTGACCGAACAAGAGTACTTGTGGGCAAAAACTGCGTGGCAATATTTTGAGAACAACTACCAAGACAACACGGGCTTAGTTAACTCGGTTGATGGTTACCCTTCAACAACCATGTGGGATACCGCCTCATACATGATGGGGTTGATTTCAGCTGAAAAGCTGAATGTTGTGAGCCACGCAGAGTTCACACTTCGGATGGAAAAAGTGCTAAATACGCTCGCGCGTCTTCCTTTAATCGAAGGTCAGTTACCGAACAAAGCCTATAACACAAAAACGCTGGAAATGGTGGATTACGCTAACCAACCTGTACCCAAAGGGATTGGCTGGTCGGCAATTGATATTGGCCGAATTTTAGTGCCGTTTAACATCTTAATTTGGCAGTACCCTGAGTTTAACAAGCCAGTGAATAATGTTCTTAACCATTGGAATGTCACTGAAATGATCGACAAAGGCTATTTGTACGGTTCCCGTCCTGCTGTTAAAGGTGATGGGTTCGAATTGGTACAAGAAGGGCGTATTGGCTATGAAGAGTATGCGTCTAAAGCGTTGTCATTGATGGGACGAGATGTCTTCAATGCGATGAAATACATCGATTACTTAGATTTGGTTGAAATTGATGGTGTAGAGATCCCAACCGATAAACGTGACCCTGCTAAGTATCATGCGCATAACTACGTTGTGAGTGAATCTTACATCCTCGACAGTTTGGAATTTGGTGCGGATAGTATTTCTAAAATCTTTGCGTACCGTGTCTATAAAGCACAAGAGAATCGTTATGAGCGTACCGGGATCTTAACGGCGGTGAGTGAAGATAATGTCGATGAATCGCCTTACTTTGTTTACAACACGGTTTTCTCTGATGGTAAAGAGTGGAATGCCATCTCGGATCAGGGTGACGATGCTTCGCATCTAAAAACCTTGTCGACTAAGGCTGCATTTGGCTGGTACGCGCTTTACGATACCCCATATACAAGTTTGTTAATTGATGACGCTAAGGCGCTATATTCGAAACAAAAAGGGTGGTATTCAGGTCGCTATGAAAGTGATGGACGCACTAACAAAGCAATCACTGCGAATACTAATGGCATAGTTTTAGAGTCACTTGCTTACGTTCAAAACGGGTCATTATTGAGCGTAGGTGCTAAGTAGACGCAACTTTGATAGGGAGTGTTGTATGCGTTATATCATTGTTTGCCTGATGGGGCTGTTGGCGGCTGGTTGTGGGAATAAATACAGTAATTTGTCGGATGAAATTATTGACCGACCAAACCACTGGGATGTGCCTAAACCTCGTCATGGCAAGCTGACCGAAAAAGAAATGGATATGGCTCGGATTGCCTGGAAATATTTTGAAAATAACTTCCAAGAATCGACTGGTCTGGTGAATGCGGTAAATAACTACCCATCGGTCACATGGTGGGATGCAGCCTCGTACCTTGCCGGTATGACAAGTGCACTTGAATTAGGGATCATTGAAAAAGAAGAGTTTGACCGTCGTCTGATTCGTTTTTTGACAACACTCAATACGATGCAGCTGTTCAAAGGAGAGCTGCCTAATAAGGCCTATAATACGCAAACTGCTGCGATGGTGGATTACGGTAACCAACCGGGCGAAATTGGTTATTCGGCGCTAGATTTAGGTCGATTACTAATTTGGCTACACATCATTAAAAACCGCTACCCTGAATATGCGACGGGTGTTGACTCTGCTGTATTGCGCTGGAACTTCTGTAATGTTGTGGATGAAAACGGCACCATGTTTGGCGCTTTGCTTGAGAAAGACAAGCCTGTTCAATACTTACAAGAAGGGCGCCTAGGCTATGAAGAATATGCAGCAAAAGGCTTTCAATTGTGGGGGTTTGATACCACCCAAGCATCGATGCCTGAGCCATACAGTACCATCAACTTGTACGGCTATGACATTCCTTACGATACACGAGACCCGCGTAAACTAAAGGCGCATAGCTATGTAGTAACAGAAAGCTTTGTGCTTGATGGTGTTGAAATGGGGTGGGATTTAACCTCGGACAAGACACCACACGATGATAAGTATTCAAATGATTGGATGGCTGAATTTGCGTTGCAAATCTATCGTGTTCAAGAAGCGAGGTATGAAAATACCGGTATTATTACTGCGCGTACAGAACACCAATTAGCAGGGGCTCCATACTTCGTTTACGATACTATTTATACCGATGGTTATGCTTGGAATACGATTTCTGAAGTGGGTGAGTATTTGCCCCAATATTCTGCAGTAGCTGTCAAAGGTGCCATGGGTCTCTGGGTGTTATGGGATACAGAATATACCGACTTAGTGTTTGACCATATTTCCAATCTTTATGATCGAGAGAAAGGGTTTTATGAAGGTATGTTTGAAAATGGTACTGGCTTAATTAACACCTTTACCTCAAATAATAACGGGATTACATTAGAAATATTACTCTATAAACAAGAGGGTAAGTTGCTTACATACCTAGACAACCCACCTGTTAGTTTGTGGGATAAAGCGTTGGAATCCCCATTCGGTTATGAAGGGCAGTGTTTACCAAGAAAAACACTTAATAAGAAATAATTTCTCAAATAAAGGGATGTAGATGTTGAGAAAGGGACTTATTGTATGCTCGTTATTTGCACTAACTTCATGTGGGGTGGTGTATCAGGGTGTGCAAGATGGTTTAACAACAATCAATACTTCCCAAATTATACGCCAAGGTCGTTATGGTAAATTAACCGAGCAAGAATTAGCATGGGCGCAAACAGCATGGGTATACGTTGAAAATAATACCCAATTGAAAACAGGGCTGGTTAATTCAATCGACAATTACCCTTCAACTAATATGTCGTCATTAGCCGATTACCTCGTTGCGCTAATGGCGGCACAAGAATTTGAATTCATTACCAGCAAAGAGCATGACGAACGCCTTTCTCTAGTTTTGAATTTTCTGAATAAAATGCCACTTAGCTCGGTGGGAGTGCCAAATAAAGTCTATAACACTACAACGGGTCAAATGGTGGACTATGGCAATCAGCCTAAAGACATTGGTTGGTCAGCGGTGGATGTTGGTCGTATTTTGATAGTGCTCGCAATGACTAAGCAGCGTAATCCTGAATTTTCAGAGTATATCGATAAAGCGGTCCTACGCTGGAACTTTTGTGAGTTAGTCACCAATGAAGGCGAACTCTATGGCGGCGTGGTAAAAGATGATGGTCATATTTTTCGCTATAAAGAGGGGCGGTTAGGGATAGAAGAATACACCTCTTACGGTTACCTTGATTGGCAAGTTGTGCCACAAAAAGCGATGCGCTTCGACCCCTACGAAGTCATTACAATCAATGGTATTGATATTATGTTTGATGGGCGTGATCCGCGTGATTATGATGTCCTTCGCCCTGTTTACAGTAATCCCTATTTAAAGCTTGGCCTCGAGTTTAATTGGGACAATATTAATGACACCAGCACTACAGATGCCAAACACAGTAATGATACTTTGGCGGCTATGGCTGATGCTCTATACCGAGTACAAGAATCACGCTGGGATAAAGAGCGTATATATACTGCGCGAGGTTCGCATGTCGTAAGTGGGGAGCCGTATTTTGTTTATGATAGTGTCTATGCCTTAGGTACCCCTTGGATCACGGTCGCTGAAGATGGCAGTGATCATGATGAGCTGGCATTGATATCAACCCAAGTTGCGTTTCAGATGTGGACCCTCTGGAAAACAGACTATACAGACAGATTAATGGTGTTGGTACGTGAGCTGTATGATGCCGATCGTGGGTGGTACGAAGGACGCTACGAGCTCACCAGTGGTTATGAAAAAAGCATTACTTTAAATACCAATGCAGGGGTATTAGAGGCTTTACTATATAAAGCCAACGGCAAGTTGTATCAGCCAAATGAAGCACTGGAATATCGTGATGTTAAGTTTAACTCTCGTTTTGATCATCCTGGCAGATGCTTAGTGGAGACGTTCAGATGAGCCTAAATAGACAAACTTTATGTAAACAAAGCTTAATATCTCATCTTCTTATTTTATGCTTACTTATTCTCTCCTCGCTGTTATCAACAGCAAGTGCCTCTGCTGTGGATGTGGACATCAGTTTATACAGTAAAGCGACGTTTCTTGCTAAGTCTGGCCGTTATAAACAAGCGGCGGAACAATACCATCGATTATCTATCCTGTTTTTAAGCTCAGAAGCCAAACTTAGCCGTAAAAAAATGTGGCAATATGCGGGGCTTGCAGAGGGGCTAGCGGCCATTGCCGCCGATAAAAGCAACAGCGCGAAAGCCTATCAGTATTGGGCTGATAGTATGCGTTATTTGATGACGGGGGGAACCAACTGGGAGCAAATGAAGCAAAAGCTGCATATGCGATATGAGGCGGCCAATACGCAATTATCTACCCAGTTACAAATAAATGATTTTGCCGCCACTCTTGATGATCATTGGCAGAATGAATTAGATACCTTACAAGCGTGGGATGAAAAGTTAGATTTTTTCTCTTTCTCTAGCCCTAAACTAGGTTTGGTTGATCGCTCACAAGCAGGCTCAACTACGGTACATGCTTCTCAAGTTAAACCTAAAGTCATGTATCAACCGCCTTCTTCTTCGGGCAAGAAACTCAGTGGTTTAAATAATAGCTTTTCGCAAAGTAAGCAATTTACGCCAGTGCCCGCAGTAGATCCAACACCGGAGCCATTATCGGAACCTGAATCGACAGAGTCGAGTGAACCAAGACTTGCTGAAGATTTGAACTCGCAGAAAGTGACACCACCAGCGCAGCAAAATAAAGTGAGTGGATCACAATTAGCCGCGTCGATGACACCTGCGCAAGATCTTGAAGCGCCGACAGTAACAAGCCGCAGCGATAAGTCGATAAATGAAGCTAACAGTGATCAAGCTGAAACGAAAAACCTTCAGCAAAAAGACAATGTTGTTGTTCTTCCTATAGAAGCAATCTCGTTTGATCAACAAACCGCTGCCAATGAAACGCCAGTACGAAAATTATCGCCTCAAGAGACTCAAGCTGAACCATCCCCTCCCAATGTGCCTAACCCTATGGCGAAAGGAAACCTTGCAACGATTGAAGAGGCGACAGTGACACCCTTGCAGCGTCGTAGCTTTGCACCTATTGCTAGCAAAGAGTAGTACTTGTCGGCTTGGCTTCTTTATATTGAATAATCTAATGATCTGTAACCTAATAACGTTACATTAGGGTGATTCACAACGGCCATCTAATTGGTCATATTGACTCCGCTTAACCCGTACTTCTCACTTCAAATTAACGGCATAGAAGTAAGATAAAATAGGCATTTAAATTTGGCTTAGTTGCATATGGTTACTAGTCTTTAAATAGACCCTATAAGCAACAGCTTGCTGATCAGTTGTTTGTTTAGCTTCGCTTGTGGGCGACTTATTCTCACAAGGACGAAAGGATGAGCAATATGACGGTATCAGAGCAAGTAATTCAGCGGGTACTTCTTTCAGCGAGTGACTATTTTGATCTAACAGAAGCGACTCATCAGCATAAATTGCTTAAGTTGGCGAATACCTTGTATTGCTTGAAAGACGTTACGGTAGATCGATATCAAGAAATTGCAGCCCAGCCTAATTGTCCACTTGAATTTAAGCTTGCCGTAAAGCTTGTTGAGTCTCGCCGTTATTTACTGACTGTGACAAAGCCAGTGACTGTCGGTGTTGTATTTGCAATGTGGGGGGAGCACAACAGACTCAATGTGAAAGATGCCACTAATCCTCATGGAGAAGACTCGCTTCGCGTCAAAATAGAACAGCTTAACTGGGTGATGCAAGGCACAGTGGTTGATTGGCGATTGTACCCTGTCGATGATGGTTGCCCGCATAATAGCTATAGCATAGCCAAAAGTATCGCGAAAGGTAGCGTGAATGCGCAACAGATTAAGGTACTCAAATTATCAGATACGCTGCCTGCGGCAGATGGCCCGTTGAAAAATTTAGCGTCAGCGGATGATTCTCGAAAAGGTGGTGCAATTATTTACGGTTGCCAACAAGCACTAGAAGATAGCGTAGATTGTGTCATGTACACAGATGCGGATAATTCCGTACATCTAGGGCAGCTGGGCTTATTGCTTAAACCTTTCATCATGAATCATCACCATGTTGTGCTTGGTAACCGTAAACACCCAGATTCAATTCTTGTTAAGCAAGAAGAGCGCTGGGGTGTTGGTATTAAAACCTTACGTCATATGCAGCGCATGATAGGACAAGAAATCTTTTCTAAAGGCATTAAAGATACACAAGCTGCTTTTAAGTTATATGGCGCAGGCGTGTTAAGAGAAATTATCAAAAAACCAACCGTGTATGATTTTTCGTTTGATACAGATTGGATTTTAGCGGCAATGGAAATGAATCAACCTATCGCGACAGTACCCTTTGCATTTATAGATTCAGCTGCAGAATCGGCGTCTATTGTTCAGGGGCCAATGACAACATGGTATACCTTGTTAGATGGTTTGGTGAAAGCAGTAAGAGCACGTCATGCTGACCATGACCATACGATGGCGCGTGTTTTTGATTTAGAAGTGAAATCACATAAAGATCTTGAAGCCATCCTTAACGTGTTACCCGCAGAGCTCGCCGATGCCAGTGATGCCGATCTGGGTGATCCATCGATAATGTCGCCAAGTGCCGTTAAAGAGTGGATCATAAAAATGAAGCAACCACAAACAGTGACTTTCTAGCGTATATCAATAATAGTCAAAAATGATATCAGTACCCTTTGCCCCTGTTAACAGGGGCTTTTTTGTTCTACTGAGAATTAGTAATTTCTTCACCAACCCATAGTAATAGCTGCTTAATCGCCCGAGATAGCACCTGATTCTGGCGAACGATGTAACCTAAACTGGTCGTCGGGAAATCTGGTAAAGGTGTGATCGTACTCGTGAGGTTCAACTTAGGGTGAAGCGAAAATGCAGGCACAATGGCGATGCCAAACCCCGCTTCAGCCCAATCAATCTGCGCATCCACACTGCCGACTTCCATAATGCGATATTTAGGCAGTTTTAAGCTAGGCAAGGCGAGATCAATCAGATCTCGGGTACGGGTATCATGACCAAGCAGAATCAGGGTAGGCAGTTCATCATCAGGGAGTGCTGCATTATCCATCGCTTGCTTTTGCCACCTTGCCAGGCCATCGCCTAACGCACACCATCTTACTTGTCTTAGCTCGGTAAAGTGTAACGGCTGACTTTCTTTCTGAGCAATAACAAAGCCTAAATCAGCTTTCGCACTTTTAACTAACTCGGCCGCTTGGGTTGAGGTGGTATTAAACAGTGACAGATCAATACCTGGAAATTCACGCTTAAAAGATTGAAAGGGCTTGATGAGTAGAAGGCGAGAAATAATATCGCTAGCGGCAATAGATACCGTACCTTGGCACAGATCATTAATAGCGTTTAAATCGGCTTGGCATACTTGTAATTCTTGCAATGTTTGCTGGGCACTCTTGAGTAAACGCTCGCCAGCTTGTGTTAATCGAAATGGATTCCGCTCAATTAATTTTACCCGAGTGCTTTGTTCTAACTGTTTGATATGCAAGCTGACATTTGGCTGGGTCATGTGAAGTTCGGCGGCTGTTTTACCAAAGTGCTCAAGCCGCGCTAAGGTGACAAAGGTGTTTAACCAGTGGAGATCAAGCATATCAAATCCTTTCTATCATTGTATTTACGCTTCACATTCTATCCTATGGTAGAACACCAGTCATATGGAATCCTTATCAAGCTTATAATAATTATTAATTTCTCTTATTGCCTGGTGAGGCATAGCATAGCCACTTCGATTTTAAGGAGAGTTAATTATGTCGTCTATCGTTGTTGTTGGTGCTAACTGGGGTGATGAAGGCAAAGGCCGTATCGTTGATTTCTTGGCAGAGAAAGCATCGGCAAGCATCCGCTTCCAAGGTGGTAATAACGCAGGTCACACAGTAGTGAATGACTTGGGTACATTTAAATTACACCAACTTCCAAGCGGCGTATTTAACCCTGATTGTTTAGCCGTTTTGGGCCCAGGCATGGTAATTAGCCCAGAGCATCTAACCAAAGAAATCGAAGAAGTAGCAGCTGCTGGCGTTAAAGTAAATCTGTGTATTTCAGATCGTGCGACACTGTGTTTACCTCTTCATGCGCTTGAAGATACCTTAGAAGAAGAGCGTTTAGGCGACGGTGCTTACGGTTCTACTCGTCAAGGTATTGCGCCAGCTTACGGCGACCGCGTGATGAAAAAAGGTATTTTAGTAGGTTGGCTACAACAACCAGAAGTATTGCTTGAGCGTATCCAGTTTATGATGGATTGGAAACTACCTCAGCTTAAAGCTTTATACCCATCGTTTGAGTTTGATCAAACTGCAGAAGAAATGACTCAGTGGTTGCTTGAAATTTCTGCACCTTGGCGTGATGCGATTTGTAATGTAACTCAGCCGCTTAAAGCGCTACAAGCTAAAGGTGAAAACCTGTTGTTTGAAGCACAGCTGGGTGCAGGCCGTGATTTGGTGTACGGTGAATACCCATGGACAACATCATCGAATGTTATCTCAACGTACGCAGGTATTGGCAGTGGTTTGCCTGCGCTTCGTCCAGAGTGTGTGATTGCAGTTGCGAAAGCGTTCAGTTCATCTGTTGGTACTGGTACGCTGGTAACGGCAATGGAAGAGCAAGATGCATTCCGTGAATCTGCAAACGAGTTCGGTGCAACCACGGGTCGCCCACGTGATATGGGTTACTTCGATGCTGTTGCAACACGTAATGGTGTTGAAATTCAAGCAGCAACAGAAGTTGCACTAACTAAAGTAGACTGCTTGAGTGGCCTAAAAGATCTGAAAATTTGTGTTAGCTACGATGGCGACCACAGTGAAAACCCAATTTGGCCACAAACGGCTTCTTTGGCACCAGTATACGAGCAAATGGAAGGCTGGGATGAAGACATTACAGCATGCCGTAAGTTCGAAGAGCTACCAAAAGCAGCACAAGCTTACGTTCTACGTATTGAAGAGCTAATGGGCGTGCCTGTGAAAATGGTATCTGTTGGCCCTGGTCGTGAACAAATGATCATGCGTTAATTCACTGATTACTGTTTAACGGTAATAGAAAAGCAGTATCACTTTGCGTGGTGCTGCTTTTTTTTTGTATTTGAATTCAATTCGCTCTCGATGAGTCCCACTCTGATTGTTATCATAAGTTGAATCAAGTTACAGTTTTGATGCTTGGTTGTAATAACTAAGTAAAACTTGCCTTTTATCGCATGAAATACAAGCACTTGATGTTTTAAAGGCTTTACACTTTTCGCGGATGCTCGTATTATTCGCCGCATGGAGAGATGGCTGAGTGGTTGAAAGCACCGGTCTTGAAAACCGGCATACGTTTGTAGCGTATCTAGGGTTCAAATCCCTATCTCTCCGCCACATTTAAGAAAGGCGCTAATTTATTAGCGCCTTTTTTACGTTTGGGCTAACGTGAAAAGGATTTGTTCCAAATCCGCCATACCCATAGCGCTCCGCCACATTAAAAAAAACCGCTGAAACTTCAGCGGTTTTTTTTCGCCTAAATTTTGTGATTAGAGATAGGGTGCCGACCCTAGAGTAGGGTTCACCTGAGCGAAGCGAAAGCACATTGCCCGTGCCGAAGGCGCGAAAAGGCAATAGCCCGAAGGGCGCGAGCTTGCGAGCAGTAAATCCCTATCTCTCCGCCACATTAAAAAAAACCGCTAATTTATTAGCGCCTTTTTTACGTTTGAGCCAAGTGAAAAGGATTTGTACCAAATCCGCCATACCCATAGCGCTCCGCCACATTTAAAGAAGCCAGCTTAATTGCTGGTTTTTTTGCATCTGTAGCTTATGACATCGATAGCAAAGCAAAGCAAAGCAAAGCAAAGCAAATCAAGAAGTTTGTATTGACCTTCCATTAGCTGGAAGGCACAACCTTACATCTACTCTAGATAAAGGCATAAGGAGACCATGATGGGATGTTGTAATCAAGCACCCAAAGGGGGCACACGTCAGTTAGCATTGCTGCTAAAAGTGACAGGCGCCATCTTTTTGATGGTTCTATTGTTAGCAGTTTTCTTTGGCTGAGCGCTGTGAATGTCGGTTATTTTTCATGTGACGCAATGCAAATTTAAAAGTGAAACGTTGAGAACTAAGACCGATTTGCTATAGAAAAAGAGTAGGGGAAAACAAAAAACCAGAGCGCATAAGGCTCTGGTCTTTTTATTATTAGAAAGTGAGCTATTACTTAATTGCAGCCTTGATAGCCGGAATTGCAGTGTGGAAGAAACCAACCGCCATTCGTGGGCTGGATGGAACATTGTAGCTACTGAACATGGCAATTACGGTTTTGCTTTCAGGCTCCATCGCGATGATTTGACCGTTTACACCCACAGCTAATAACCAGTTTTCACCACCTAGATTCAGCACTCGGAATTGGTTTTCGTACCAGCCCTCTGCCAGTGCTGATTCTTTGCCTTTAGCCCAGGCTAACTTCACTTCATCGTTACCTTTCATTGTGTTGGCCAACCACTCAGCAGGAACAACTTGCTCACCTTTTTGGTTTTTACCTCCATGGGCCCAGATATCACCCATGGTTGCAAAATCACGGGTAGTCATTTGCATTGCGCCCGATGTAATTGGATGGGTTTCTTTATCGACAAAGATGGTGGTCGGTGAATTAAACTGACCTGCTTTCCAGATTTTATCTTCAAAGTACTCAGTCCAGTGCTTGCCAGTAGCGCGAGCGGTGATCAGACCCAGCAGCTCAGTATTGTATGAGTGGTACTCATATTTTTTACCTTGTTCATAGGACAACTTAGTCAGGTGCGGAGTGTAATCTGCGATACCTACCCAAGGACTGTCTGTGTGACCGTGCCAGCTGATAGCGTCTTCCATAGAAGTATCCCAGTCACTACCGTATTCATTTTGTATATCATCAATAAGAGCAAATCCTGAACGCATATCGGCAACATACTGAATTGGATATTTGCCCAGGACAGTACCTTTAGCTTCAGGAACATACTTTTCTACTGGATCGGTCAGTTTAAGATAACCTTCTGCTTCTGCAATGGCGATCAGAGAGCTTGTAAAAGATTTACCAGCTGACTGAGTCATGTTTATGGTGTTTTTATCAGTACCAGACCAGTAGTGTTCATGCACCAGCTTCCCATCTTGCAGTACAACCATAGTGCGGTTGTGTAAACGATCACGTAGTAGCTCAGTAAGAGTCAGCGACATACCATTGATATCTTGAACCTGAACACTATCCATATTCAGAGACTTAGCCGATTTTTCAAAATTACGGCCCTTTTTACCAGGGTAAATTTTTGCGTGCTCACTGAATTTTTGAGTGTCGATGTAGTTCATTGATGCGTACTCTTGAGCATCCCAGTTTTTCTGAGAAATGCCATACGGTGCCAACGCTTCCAGAAGCGCTTTATCTTCATCATGAAATGTTACAGCACCCGCATTAAAAGTCGTCAATGCCGCAACGGCTAGAGTTAATACACCCTTGTTCATATCTCATTCCTTAATCAGTAAACATGATAGTTGCGACATCAAACCATAATGTAGCAGGGAAATCAAAGTGGAATTATGCAAATTGATATTCCATCACAAAGTCACCTTATTTCAATCGTATTTATGCTTTTAAACGGATAATAACCCGCTGTCTTATTGGTTTGTTTCAATTGTGCTAATAAATGACAGCTGTTTTATTTAACCACAGAGTAGTTCATTTGACATCAAATCTAAAATGCTTGGTAAGCCGATGAATCTCGTAAGAGCTTAAAATCCCCCCTAATAATCAGCATTGTGCGTTATGAGATACGTCAGTTAGCATTGCTACTAAAAGTGACAGGCGCCATCTTTTTGATGGTTCTATTGTTAGCAGTTTTCTTTGGCTGAGCGCTGTGAATATCGACGTATTATCCGTACTTTGCTTGCTTATTGCGCGGTTGAGCTTTTGGGGCTTATTTCTGCTTTACAGATGTTAGTGACCCCCTTATTATACGCCGCATGGAGAGATGGCTGAGTGGTTGAAAGCACCGGTCTTGAAAACCGGCATACGTTTATAGCGTATCTAGGGTTCAAATCCCTATCTCTCCGCCACATTCAAAGAAGCCAGCTTAATTGCAGGCTTTTTTACATCTGTTACATGGCAAAGAATAGATAGGGTGCCGAACCCTAGAGTAGGGTTCACCTGAGCGAAGCGAAAGCACATTGCCCGTGCCGAAGGCGCGAAAAGGCAATAGCCCGAAGGGCGCGAGCTTGCGAGCAGTAAATCCCTATCTCTCCGCCACATTCAAGAAAGGCGCTAATTTATTAGCGCCTTTTTTACGTTTGAGCAAACGTGAAAAGGATTTGTACCAAATCTGCCATACCCACAGCGCTCCGCTACATTAAAAAAACCGCTGAAGATTCAGCGGTTTTTTCCTGTCTAACTTTTAATGTGGGTCGTTATTTAATTTATTAAGCTTTCGCTTGCCACTTATCAACAACCAAAGCGGCAATAATATCGCCTTCCACATTTACTGCGGTGCGGAAAGTATCTAGTGGTCGCTCAATGATCAGCAAAATGGCAATTGCTTCTAGTGGGATCCCTGCTGCGAGCAAGACTAACTGCATACCAGACATGGATCCTGATGGCATTCCCGGAGCACCAATAGAAGATACCATCGCCATAATAAAGATCATGATGTAGCCGCTCGTGCCTAAATCGATGCCATATAACTGGGCAAGGAAGATAGCAGCAACCCCTTCGAATAGCGCAGTACCATCCATGTTCATGATGGCACCAAGTGGCAGTACCATACTGCTTGTAGACTGCGATACCCCAAGTTCTTGTTCTGCCGTTTGTATTGATAATGGTAAAGTCGCAGAGCTAGACGAGGTGGTAAATGCCATCACCATAGGTGCAGACAGCGCTTTAAACAGCGACTTAAAACCTATGCCAGTGGTTGCTTTGGCAATGGTCGGTAAAACAATGGCACCGTGTATAAAGGTTAGGAGAAACACTAAGCCTGCAAATTTCGCCAGCTGACCAAATAGCTCGCCATTACTGGTGACAGAGAACTCAAACACGATGGCAAAGACAGCGTAAGGCGCAAATTGAATAATGCTCGAAACTAGCTTGTTAACAGCTTTGTTTAACCCTGAAATCACATCAAAAACGGCATGTTTTGCAGGTAAGCTCGCCAGTAATGCAATACCCAGTAAGATGGAAAATACAACAATCGCCAGTAAGTTCGTATTGGATAATGCAGCAATAGGGTTTTGCAGTGCCATGCTGATCAATTTACCCATAATGGCATCTGATGATGCTGAGCTATTATCGATTAATTGGGTATTCTCACTCAGTGTGATAGTTGCAGGATCTACCAGTTGTGGCCAAGCTGGGAGTGTTAATGATGCGCCTAAACCTAAGCTGATCGCAATGATCGAAGTGAACGAATAAAAGGCGACCGTTTTACAACCAAGTTGCTTAAATTTCACGGTTGAGCCGATACTTGTGATCCCTTGCAATAACGACAGCATAACAACAATGCCGACGACCATTTTAAGTAAGCCGATATATGTTGTTTTTGCCAACATTAAAAGTGAAAAGCTAGCAGAGTCGGTATTGATGTAATCGGCTGGGATCAGCTGTGCGAGTAGCCAAGCTGAAATAGCGGCTAGTAGAAGTTGCACAGGAAGAGATTTGAAAAAGGTGAAACGCATAGTAGGCTCTCAATATATAGCAACTAGGCTATTTAGCCCTCGCTAGAAGTTGCGAGGGCTGTGGTTGCAGTTAAATACCTGTCGGTTTAAATACCGCTTTTAATCGTTTGGTGATCATTAAGCGTGAAACGGTGAATACGCCACTAACCGTACTTTGGTGTAAGCGGAAAATCGTATCATATATACGTCGAATCATGCGGCCTTGTAAGACCAGTTTGCCCTCACAACGCTCGTTCTGAGCAAACGGTGCGATACCAAACGAGCCGACAGCAAAGTGATGCCCGACGGCGACAACCATCCCACCATCTTTGAAGGTGAAAGGAGTGAGTGTTTGTTCGTCTAAGTGACGGCTCAAGCTTTTTGCTAAGTGAATCGCGGCTTGGTTCGCAGCTTGTGCTCTCGGAGGCACGGTTGAACCATCGGCTTGTGGAATAGATGCACAGTCACCAATTGCAAAAATCGCAGGGTCTATGGTTGAACTAAGATCTTGATTCACTATGATCTGATTCATTCGGTTGTACGCTAAACCACCGATGCCATTTAACCAGTCAGGGGCTTTTACACCAGCAGCCCAAAATTGGGTGTTGGCTGCTAGGAATTGACCATCGGTTGTTTGCATGCCGTCGCGAGCCACTTCCTTAATGCGGGTATTGAGTAATACATTAACGTCGCTTCGTGTTAACTTTTCTAGCACTTTTTCAGACATTTTCTGCGGACTATTGGGTAGCACGCGATCAGCAGCTTCAATCATATTAATGTTTAAACAAGCGGCGTTATATCTTTTAAGTTTTTTGCTTACTCGTGCTAATTCAGCAGCAAGCTCAACACCGGTTGCACCAGCACCAACAATGTTGATAGTGCTGTCATTGCCCGCACGAAGTACGTGGCTAATTTGATTCCATGCTTCACGGGCTTGGCTGGCAGAGTCTAAAAACATGCAATGAGCTTGTGCGCCGTGGGTATTAAAATCATTACTTACCGCACCAATGGCGATAACGAGATAGTCGTAACTGACGGTGTCTTCGCTACCATCGGCTTTGCGTACATTAACCACTTTTTGTTGGCGATCAATGTTGGTCATAGCGGCTTGGTAGTGTTGATAACCGTGTGTTGCGCCATGCGTAAAATAACAAACGGAATCTAAATCACTATCGAAAGTCCCTGCTGCAATCTCGTGCAAACGTGGTTTCCAGTAGT
This sequence comes from Photobacterium kagoshimensis, assembly GCF_050337045.1. Classification (NCBI taxonomy): domain Bacteria; kingdom Pseudomonadati; phylum Pseudomonadota; class Gammaproteobacteria; order Vibrionales; family Vibrionaceae; genus Photobacterium; species Photobacterium kagoshimensis. The sequence continues at coordinate 100,654 of NZ_JAKJSO010000020.1, forward strand.
GATCAATTTCAGGTTCGATTAATAAAATTTCATCATCTTTACGAACAGATTTAGCCAGTAGAGTCGATAGTTCAAGGCCAGCAGCTCCGCCACCAACAACAACGATTCGAGACATAATGGATCCTCAAAAAAAAGACGCTTCGCAATGAATGCAAAGCGTGGCCATGTGCCAAAATCAAAGGTAGAAAGTGCTATCCATAGCAGCATGAACAAGCATGCGGGTCATGAAAGACAGCAGCCTTTAAGCTAAAGGCTGCATAGTAGAGTAGGGCTAGTTGTTATTTATCGAAGTGAATAACGGTACGAATGCTTTCGCCTTTGTGCATTAGCTCAAACGATTCGTTGATATCTTCTAGTCCCATAGTGTGCGTGATGAAGTCATTCAATTTGAATTCACCCGCCATGTAGCGTTCAACAATTTCAGGTAGCTCTGAGCGACCTTTAACGCCACCAAAAGCAGAGCCACGCCATACACGACCCGTCACTAGTTGGAATGGACGAGTGGAGATTTCTTGGCCAGCACCTGCAACACCAATCACAACTGATTCGCCCCAGCCTTTGTGGCAACACTCAAGTGCAGAGCGCATGACGTTCACGTTACCAATGCACTCGAACGAGTAATCAACACCGCCGTCAGTAAGTTCAACGATGACGTCTTGAATTGGCTTATCGTAGTTCGTTGGGTTAATGCAATCAGTAGCACCCAGTTGACGAGCAAGCTCGAACTTACTTTCATTAATATCGATCGCAATAATACGACCCGCTTTCGCCATTTGAGCGCCAATGATGGCAGATAGACCAATACCACCTAGGCCGAATACAGCAACTGTGTCGCCTTCTTGTACTTTTGCAGTATTAAGTACCGCACCCATACCGGTTGTTACGCCACAGCCAAGTAGACAGACTTCTTCTAATGGTGCTTCTTTGTTTACTTTTGCCAATGAAATCTCTGGTAATACTGTGTATTCAGAGAAAGTAGAACAGCCCATGTAATGGAAAATTGGCTGGCCATCTTTATAGAAACGCGTGGTACCGTCTGGCATTAAGCCTTGGCCTTGGGTTTCACGAATTTTCTGACATAAGTTAGTCTTGCCAGATAGACAGAACTTACATTCACCACATTCTGGTGTGTAAAGTGGGATAACATGATCGCCGACTTCAACACTGGTAACGCCTTCACCAATCATTTCAACAATACCGCCACCTTCATGGCCTAGGATTGCAGGAAAGATACCTTCAGGATCATCACCAGACATAGTGAATGCATCTGTGTGGCAAACGCCTGTTGCGATAATGCGAACAAGTACTTCCCCTGCACGCGGTAGCATTACATCCACTTCTTCAACAGATAGTGGTTGGTTTGGGCCCCATGCGATTGCAGCTTTTGATTTGATAAATTTATCGGTCATGACATCTCTCTTTATATTTATTACGTCGGCACAATTGCGTGCTCCGTTTTGATGGTTGCCATTATATTTATTTCTCAGATGCTGATAATCCACTTAAATAATAAATTACTTTTACTGACTGGTAATAATTGAGGCAGGATAGGGCTAATATCCATGGAGTGATTGATAAAAAACAACGGAGTTATTATAACTAAACCATTAATTATCAGTGGCTTATAGTGTTGTTTGCGATAATGGCAGCAAGCAGAGTAATACCTTGCTGCCAATGGTCGTTTTGCTCGAATGTTGCAAAGCTTAGTCGAATACAGTGGTTGTACTGCCCTTGGGTACCAAACATGCTACCAGGTAAGATACTGATCCCTTGGGTTAAAGCTTGCTGATAAATAGCAAAAGTATCAGTGTTGCTCGGTAATGTGAGCCAGCATAGGAAGCTACCTTCTGGCTGGGATAGATGGTACTGACCAACCAGTGATGGGTGTTGATTTAACGCATCGACAAAGAGGGCTGCGAAGTTACGCTGATTACGGCGGTAAGTCCGTCGGATCACACCTAAATGCTGGCGGTATTTTCCTGAACTTAAAAACTCACCCACAGCTGATTGCATCAAATTTAAACTGCCCATGTTGTCACACAATAAACGGTGCTCAATGGCATCTTGATATTTGCCTGCTAATACCCAGCCAATACGTAACCGTGAATCGAGTGTTTTTGATAATGAGCTGCAGTAGATCACCCTATCTTGCTGATCTAAGCTTTTTAAGGTTGCAGGATGCTCTTGATAGGCTAAACCACCAAACACGTCATCTTCGATGATAGGAATGTTTTTCGTGATGGCTAAAAACTGACGACGTGCGTCATCAGGCATGACATACCCCGTTGGATTGTTATAGGAAGGGTTAATCACAATGGCTTTTATTGGCCAGTGATTGATTGCATGTTCAGTGGCGGCAAGATCGATACCTGTAGTGGGGTTGGCTGGTACTTCTATCGCTTTGAGTTTGAGTGACTCTATGATCAGCAAAGTCCCAAAATAACAAGGTGAATCAACAAGTACGACATCACCTGGTTGAGTTACGGCCTGCAAACTCAAGCTAATCGCTTGCTGAGCGCCGTGAGTAATCAGGATTTTATTCGGCGAAGTAGAAATCCCGAGTTCTTGATTAATATGAACCAGTTGCTTAATCAGCGTTTCATTACCCGGTGGGATTTGGTAATGGCTGGGAATATTTGTTTGATAACGGCTGTGGCGACCAATTTCAGCATATAGTGAGCGAATTGCAGGAAAGTCAGTATTAGGGTGTGCCGATCCGGCATGGACTAAATCATGGCTAAGTGGTTGGCTAAGAATGACTTTACTTAAGCCAATAAGGTCAACTTCAGAAGGTGGGAGTTGAGGCTCTTTAGAGGATGTATTGAGCTTGCTGACTCGAAAGCCAGAACGTGGATGGGGCGTGATATCGCCAGCGGCCTCGAGTTGTTCATACCCACGAATGACTGTGTTTTTACTGACTTGAAGGTGTTGGCTTAATGCTCGAATGGAAGGCAGTTTCTCGTCGGGTAAATAGCACTGGTTCGTGATTTGTTCACGGATAAATTGCACAACCTGTTGGTACTTCTTGCCTGTCATTATTAATACCTTTCCTTGTAAGTACATCACTGTACCCTAAAAACAAGCTAAAACTGTCACTTTTATGATTCTCTGTACCTGAATAATCTATAACAAAAGGAACAATAAAGGTAGGTCACATGAGAATGACACAAATCGCCCCATACCTATTTGTAGTGTTGTGGAGTTCTGGGTTTATTGGTGCACGTTTTGGTTTGCCGTACGCTGAGCCTGCAACCTTCTTACTGTTACGTATGATGGCTAATGTGCTGGTATTTGGCGTGCTCGTATTAGCGTTAAAAGCCCATTTACCTAAAGGGAAAATGCGTTGGCATTCGTTTGCTGTTGGCGTGTTGATCCACGGTTTTTACCTCGGGGGAACCTATAAGGCTATCTCGCTCGGTATGCCTGCAGGGCTATGCGCGCTGCTGGTGGGGATTCAGCCAATCTTAACGGCTGTTATTATGGTTATCATGAGTAATGAAAAACTGCGACCTTCACAGTGGTTTGGATTAATGGTGGGGTTTGTTGGTATCAGTTTGGTGCTACAAGGCAATATGGAATGGCAGCAAGAAGGGGCCAAAGCCATGGCGTTTGGTTTTACTATGCTAGCACTGTTGGGGATCACATTAGGAACCTTATATCAGAAGCGTTTTTGTCAGGGCGTGGATTTAATTGGTGGGACTTTCTACCAATATATCGCGACAGGTTTGTTGCTTGCGGTGGTGGCAACATCCACGGAAACCATGGTGGTAGAGTGGAACTCGCAGTTTATTCTGACCTTGGTGTGGTTAGTGTTGGTGTTGTCGTTGGTGGCAATATTACTACTGCTTTATATGGTGAAACATGGTGAATCGTCGAAAGTGGCCTCGGTGTTTTATTTAGTGCCGCCAATGACAGCACTACAAGCATGGTTAGCGTTTGGCGAGCAATTTGATATGTTTGGTGCACTGGGTTTTGCACTTGCGGCACTGGCGGTGTACTTGATGATAAGGCCAGCTAAAACACAGCCAATAGTCGTTGAACAGCGTGCCTAAAGATATGAATCATTAATGTGGTAGCAATTGCGCTTCGTAGATAAACAAAAAGCCGCATAGCAGATGCATAGCGGCTTTTTATCATCATGGTGTTATTGCGCTGGCATTACGAGAACGGATACCAAAATAGGCTTTCTGATTGATAACGATTCATTAAGCCAATGGCCAGTACCCCAGCAACCATCGCTAATACAGCGTAGTCTCGAGCTTGCAGCGGTTTGAGGCTATACCAAGAACGTTTCTTATTGCGGCCAAAGCCACGTAGTGTCATCGCATTGGAAATCACATCTGCGCGATCTAGGCTTGAGAAGATCAATGGACCTAAGATTTTAGCGACATTACGGATACGCTTAAATACCGGCACATTTTTAGAAATATCAACACCGCGCGCTTGTTGCGCGTGCATAATATTAATGAAGTCTTTGGTGACTTCAGGTAAATAGCGCAGGGTTAAGCTCACAGCATAAGCAATACGGTAGGGTACACCAAGCTTGTTCAGGCTCGCTGAAAATTCCGTTGGGTGGGTGGTGAACACAAACACCAAAGCAATCGGGAACATGCTGAAATATTTCAGTGTTACTGTTGCTAAGTAAAACAAGGTTTCTGCCGTAATACTGTAACTGCCTGGAAGAGGGAGCAGCACAGTTTCTGTTCCCATGTATTCCAATCCTTGCTGAGGTGCAATCAGGAACATGAAAAGGGCATTCATCATTAAGACGACAGAAGTGCCCATCAGTAAGGGCTTATAAACCTTAAAAGGGACTTTAGATTGCTTTAATAGCCATAAGCCGACTGCAATTAATCCGAAAATAACTCGGATATCAAAGGTGATCAGCACCATAGTTACCCAACCCATAAAGAGTAGGAATTTAGTGATGCCGTTCAAGCTATGTAGCATCGAGCCCGTATTAACGTAGCTAATGCCAAATTTAATTTTGTTGGTTTTCATTATTTTGTCTGTGCCTCGTGCTCGATAAAGCAACGAATAAAGTCATCTAAACGGGTAATATCGAGCGCTTTGCCCAACGTGTATAAACTTGTCACGTTAAGGTTGGCTTGATCGAGTAAACTCGGTTTACTGAATATTTCGTTTACTGCTTGATCAGCAAGACACTTACTATCAGCAATAACAATGGCACGTTGGGTATATTCTAAAACAAGGTGCATGTCGTGAGAGATGATCAAAATGGTGATGCCCAATTTTTCATTTAACTCACGGATAAAGGTCATCATCGCGGTGTAGTGATGGTAATCCTGACCTGCTGTTGGTTCATCAAGAATCAATAACTCAGGTTCAAGTACCAGAATAGTTGCGATTGTTACGCGCTTTTTCTGACCATAGCTCAGTGCTTCAATCGGCCAGTGACGTAATCGGTATAAACCGCATAGTTTAAGCACATCGTGCACACGACGTTCTACTTCAGATTCGGCTATACCGCGATTGCGTAAACCTGATGCGATTTCATCAAAAATCATGTGATGGGAAATCATATGATTCGGGTTTTGCAATACAATGCCAATTTTCTGAGCGCGTTCGAAAATAGACAGGGTTGATAAGTCTTCACCGTTGAAAGACATCGCGCCTGAATCAGGTTCCAATACGCCCATAATTAAACGTGTGATGGTTGATTTACCCGAGCCGTTTTTACCCAGAATCGAAACAAACTCACCTTTATTTAAGGTAAAGCTCACGTCTTCTAGTGTTTGGCGCTCACCGTCGTAGGAGTAACTTAGGTTGTTTACTTCTAACAGCGGAGAGGTGTTTTCAGGGATAACGGCTTCAGTTTGTTTTGCGAACCATTCATTAACACGTGGCGCGAATTTATCTAGTTCGAGCGTAGAGAAATACGCCGGTTTATCCGCTTCTGATATCTCGCAACCAGCAGCTTTTAATGCCGAGATATAAAGCGGTTCACGAATACCGTGTTGTTGTAATAGCGGGCTAGCAATCAAAGCGTCTGGCGTCATGTCAGCGACGATTTCACCACGGTTCATTAAAATAATGCGATCCACATGACGGTGAAGAACATCTTCTAAACGGTGCTCGATAATCACAACCGTTTTCCCCGTATCACGGTGTAGCTGATCGATGATCTCAATAGCTTGTTTACCCGTTTGCGGATCGAGGCTCGCAAGGGGCTCATCGAATAAGAGAATGTCGACATCGTCAACCATAACGCCAGCCAGTGAGACACGCTGCTTTTGGCCGCCACTTAGGTCGAACGGTGACAGCTCAAGCATGGTATCGAGATCAAGCATCTTCGCTGTACTTTCAACAATGCTGCGCATTTCAACTTGCTCAACCATCTGGTTTTCAAGCGCGAATGCGATGTCTTCGCCAATGCTTAACCCTACAAATTGACCATCAGTATCTTGTAAGACTGTGCCTACCATATTGGTGCAGTGGTGTAGATCAAGTGTAGAAACATCTTGCCCGTTTAGAGCAAGGCCACCTGTGGTATCGCCTTTAATAGAGTGAGGGATCAAACCATTTAAGCAATGCCCTAGCGTAGATTTACCGCTACCACTTGGACCAATAATGACAACCTTTTCGCCTTTATTAATCGTAAGGTTAATATTTTTTAAGGTTGGCTGTTCTAACGCCCAGTACTTGAACGAGAAATCAGAAAACTGGATGGTCATGCTTAATCAGCCTCTTTAAGGTTGTAGCTTTGCTGCTTACGTTTAGCGACAGCAGTAAGAATAAAGTGGCCAACAATGGCAATCAGTAAGGTGTTACCTGCGGCAATAATTGAAAGCTGCGCCATGACTTTAACGAAAGGTTCAGCATAAAGAACAGAATCAAGGTACGCAGAGCAGCCATAGCCAACCACGTTACCTAGGAATGCGAGGAAAACAAAAAGTGTGAAATCCAGTTTGTTGAATTTCCCTTTTTCTAAGCGGTCTTTGGTGATTTTTGGATACAGACCAATCAATAAGCCAACAATGCCAGAGCCTAGAACCCAAGTAAGCCATACCCCCCAACCTGCAAACAGATCGGTTACCCAGTGGCCAATAAATCCAACAAGAAATCCCACTAGCGGTCCAAAAAGAACACCGAATAAAGCAAGCACAGCCATGGCTGGTTTTAAGGTGGTGTTTGCAAAAACTGGGATACCAAACATCGGGAGTCCGCCAATGCCATAAAGGGCAGCACCAATGGCGATAAGCACCACTGTCTTAGCAGAAAGCGTCATGATAGAACCTTTATTTATCTTTATTTCTTCTATCCGCTGTCATGGTTGCTAAAACAAAGAGTGTTCTACTGTTTTATCTCAAGCATTAACTCAAGTAACCAAGGGAGATTACTGAGTCTTCAATTATCCGTAATTAACCAAGAGCGGTAATAAAATCAATGCACCTACGGCACTGAGGGCGGCAATCATACAGCAAGAAAAGCATGAAAGGAACGCTCTACTTCTAGACGTCTAGATATTAGGCGATATTGATAGGTAGCAAGAATATAATTGAAATCACATTGTGCACTTTTATATGTGTCTTGATGCGTTACGGCTCACTGTTCCTAAGGTGAAAAGTAGGCAATATGCGCTAAGCTTGTAAAGGTTGCTAGGCATGGTAGAGGAAAAGTAGAATAATAATTCTCAACAAATCTATCATTATGAAAAAGAAGGGTTTTTATGCTTTGTTTTAATCTGAAGCCAAAAGAGCACTTTAGTTTGTTAGAGGCAGAGAAGTTCTCATATTTATAGTAAGTTTGAGGTATTAACAAACTTAGCAACTAAAGATAAAATAGAGTGTATATTTTGTAAGCGGTTAAATTGTCTGTCTTTTCTGCTTTATTTTTGGGAAGAGTTAGTAAATACTGCTGTTTAGTGATATTTAATTTGCAGCATGTAATAAATGCCCTTCAGGCTCGATTTGTCAAGCCTGAACTTGATTCGAATTTTTGCGCTGAGGCACAGAATGCGAATGTGCTCGGATATCAAGTTAGGGTAAAATTAGGTACTATTAAAGCAATCCCGTCAATTCTGACTGGGTGCAGAGCCAAATCATTGGAGATACAGCTTGATTAATGTATTCCTTGTAGATGATCACGAACTGGTTCGCACAGGGATCCGACGTCTTCTTGAAGATGTCCGTGGTATTAAAGTGGTAGGGGAAGCCGACAGTGGTGAGGAAGCCGTAAAATGGTGCCGTAGTGAACATGCGGATATCATTCTTATGGATATGAATATGCCAGGTATCGGTGGTCTTGAAGCTACCCGTAAGATTCTTCGCTTCAACCCTGATGTTAAGATTATCGTTTTAACTATTCATACGGAAAACCCATTTCCGACAAAGGTTATGCAAGCCGGTGGTTCAGGTTATCTGACCAAAGGCGCAGGGCCCGACGAGATGATCAACGCTATCCGTATGGTCAATAGTGGACAGCGCTATATTTCACCTGAAATTGCGCAGCAAATGGCATTAAGTCAATTTGCATCAGATGCTGAAAACCCGTTTAAAGATCTTTCTGAACGTGAGTTACAGATCATGATGATGATCACTAAAGGTCAGAAAGTTACCGACATTTCAGAGCAGCTGAGCTTAAGTCCTAAAACGGTGAATAGTTACCGCTACCGTTTGTTTAATAAGCTTGATATTAGTGGTGATGTGGAATTAACCCACCTTGCAATTCGTCACGGGATGCTAGACACAGAGACCTTGTAGTGTCAGAGCATCACGACGGAACAGCTTTTGATTCAAAAAGCTTCTTAATGACAGTCACTCACCAGCCTGGCGTGTACCGGATGTACGATGCCACTGGTGAGGTGATTTATGTCGGTAAAGCAAAAGACCTCAAAAAACGCCTTTCGAGTTATTTTCGCACCAATGTAGCGGGTGAAAAAACGCGAGCGTTGGTGAAAAACATCAATAAAGTTGATGTAACGGTCACCCATACCGAAACAGAAGCCCTTATCCTTGAGCACAACTACATCAAATTGTATTTGCCTAAATACAATGTACTGCTGCGCGATGATAAATCTTACCCGTATATATTTCTCAGTCACCATAAGCATCCTCGCTTAAGCATTCATCGTGGTACTAAAAAGCGCAAAGGCGAATACTTTGGGCCTTACCCAAACTCTGGCGCGGTCCGTGAAAGTTTGCATTTGATGCAAAAGCTCTTTCCTATTCGTCAGTGTGAAGATTCGGTTTATGCCAACCGTAGCCGACCATGCTTGATGTATCAGATTGGCCGTTGTTTAGGACCTTGCGTAAAGGGCTTAGTCAGTGATGATGAATACAGCGATCAACTTGGTTATGTTCGTTTGTTTTTGCAAGGCAAAGACAGACAGGTGATAAGTTCGCTAGTTGAGAAAATGGAACACGCTAGCATGGCATTGGAATTTGAAAAAGCGGCGACCTACCGTGATCAAATTCAGGCACTACGTCGTGTGCAAGAACAGCAGTTCGTCAGCCATGACAACGAAGATGATATCGATGTTATTGGTATTGCTCACGAACGAGGTATGGCATGTATTCATGCGCTTTACATTCGCCAAGGTAAAATCCTTGGTAGCCGCAGTTATTTTCCTAAAGTGCCCTCAGATGCTGATTTACCTGAAGTATTATCCAGCTTTTTGACTCAGTTCTATTTGAATCAAGCTGAAGGACGTGTGATCCCAGCCGTGATTGTTGTTGGGGAGGCGTTAGGGGATGAGCAAGCGGTAATCTCAGAAGCGTTAAGCCAAGTTGCAGGGCGGAAAATTTCACTGAAAACCACCCCTCGTGGTAGTCGTGGTCAGTACCTTAAATTAGCGCAAACCAATGCCAATACGGCATTAATTAGTAAATTGAATCATAAAATGACGATTCAACAGCGCTTTAGTGCCCTGTCAGAGGCGCTCAAATTAGACGTCATTAATCGAATGGAATGTTTTGATATCAGCCATACCATGGGTGAAAAGACAGTCGCATCGTGCGTTGTGTTTAATAAAGATGGCCCGTTAAAACCTGAGTATCGCCGTTTTAATATTACGGGGATCACGGGAGGCGACGATTATGCAGCCATGGCGCAAGCATTAGAGCGTCGATACGGTAAACAAATGGATCCTGATAAGATCCCAGATATTATTTTTATTGATGGGGGTAGAGGTCAGCTTTCAAGAGCGTATGATGTAGTGAATACATTCATGCAAGATTGGCCAAAGCGTTCATTACTCGTCGGTGTGGCAAAGGGCACAACACGTAAACCTGGGCTGGAAACCCTACTTCTAGTAACGGGTGAAGAATTTTCAATGCCGAGTGATTCTCCAGCATTGCACCTTATTCAGCATATACGTGATGAAAGCCATAACCATGCTATCAGTGGGCATAGGGCACAACGCGCCAAAGTCCGTAAACGCAGTGCATTAGAAGATGTGGAAGGTATTGGCCCGAAACGTCGTCAATCATTACTTAAATTCATGGGTGGACTTCAAGAATTAAAACGAGCCAGTAAAGAAGACATCGCCAAGGTTCCAGGGATCAGTAAATCTTTGGCAGAAAAGATATTTGACGCATTGCAACACAGTTAGCTTTGCGGCACTCTATTAAAATCACTTATAAGAATAATCGTTATGCGTTTAACAATTCCGAATATTTTGAGCTTTATCCGTTTGCTCCTTATCCCCGTCTTCGTTATTGCATTCTATCTACCTTATGAATGGTCGCCTTTTGCGACGGCATTTGTGTTTTGGGTAGCGGGTGTGACTGATTGGTTTGATGGTTATCTGGCACGTAAACTTAATCAAACAACACGTTTTGGTGCATTCATTGATCCTGTCGCCGACAAGTTAATGGTTGCAACCGCGCTTGTGCTTGTTGTTGAAGACTACCACAGCCTATGGATCACCATTCCAGCTGTTACCATGATTGGACGTGAAATTATCATCTCAGCACTGCGTGAATGGATGGCTGAGTTAGGTAAGCGTTCGAATGTTGCAGTGTCTTGGGTAGGTAAAGTGAAAACAGCAACCCAGATGTTTGCACTGTTTATCTTGCTTTGGCACCCGACTGAGTGGGCTGTTTGGGTTGGTTATGTTTCACTCTACATTGCGTTGATTTTAACTTATTGGTCGATGTACCAGTACTTAAAAGCAGCAAAAGACGATTTGTTGCATGCAGACCATATGTAAACAGATTTAAAACAAAAGGCGACGTCAGTCGCCTTTTTGCTATCTGGAAGGTACTTGTTATCTATCTGATTGGTTTTTAATCAATAATAATATGTGCAGCATTTTCAGATTATGTTCAAAATGAAATATAGGGTGGAAACGTACACTTGTCTGTGTTACTTTCCTGCCAATCTCAGTAGGCCATGTTTACTGGGGCACATGCGTTATGACAAATCCTGCTGATATTGTCATAACGTGCCGTAGGTACTGATGTGAACTTTTCATCAGTAGAAGGGCATTAATAGCGCAAGTCTGTACTAATAAATCAGGCGCATATTGAAGGAACCCAACAGTGCATATTATTTTTCAGAAACCCCAATTCAGCTTTGTCTTACCTAATTGCAGTATCATTACTGAGCCTTGATCTTCCGATCTGAAAATTTATAGCCAGCCACTGGCGTACTCGATACTTCATCAGCATATTTGCTGATGCGTACTGATGTGTTTATCCGTAATACTACAAAGTGTTTTGTGATTACCTAGGGTAATAATGACTGCTCTGAGCAATGATACTCAGGGGAGATCGATAGATCACAGCTATCACGCACTTAATGAGCCTACGGACAAACACAGTAAATTTTTGATATGGAATAATCATGAATAACGTGTTTGATTTAGATAATCTTAAACATGCGTCTAATGTGCCAGTTGTGCACGATTTATACGACTTAACCCCAGATGAACTGTTATTAAGCCAAGAGCATTACGAATCAGAAGTTCGCTCTTACCCTCGTCGTTTACCTTTAGCCATCGCGAAAGCGGCAGGCGTATTGGTTGAAGATACTCGTGGTCAGCTATTTGTTGATTGCCTTGCTGGTGCTGGCACACTGGTTCTTGGTTATAATCACCCTGAAATAAACCAAGCGATTATCGATCAACTTAATGCGGGGTTGCCTTATCAAACACTTGATATGACGACACCAGCCAAAGATAAATTCATCAAAGAAGTGATGGATTTCCTACCTGAATCCTTTGCTGAAGATGCACGTATTCAATTTTGTGGCCCTTCAGGTGCCGATGCTGTTGAAGCTGCCATTAAGTTAGCAAAACAAACTACAGGTCGTAATACCATGGCGGCATTCCATGGTGCTTATCATGGTATGACCAACGGTACTATGGCGATGATGGGTAACCTTGGCACCAAAGAGCGTCGACAAGGCTTGATGTCTGATGTGCACTTTTTACCTTTCCCTTATAGCTTACGTTGCCCATTCGGCTTACAAGGCGACGAAAGCGCGAAACAAAGTATTCGTTACATTGAACGCATGCTTAGCGATGATGAGAGTGGTGTCCAAAAACCAGCAGCGATTATCGTAGAACCTGTTCAAGGGGAAGGTGGGGTTATACCTGCGCCTGCATTCTGGCTACGCGAGTTACGCCGTATTACCCAAGAGCACGGTATTTTATTGATCTTCGATGAAATTCAATGTGGGATTGGTAAAACAGGCCATAATTTTGCCTTTGAAGAGTCTGGTATTAACCCTGATATTCTTTGCTTATCGAAAGCCGTCGGTGGTGGTCTACCAATGTCGATTCTGATTTTTAATAAATCTATCGATACTTGGCGCCCAGGTGAACACACAGGCACTTTTCGTGGCAATCAGCTCGCAATGGCAACAGGTGCAAAGGCACTGGAAATTATCCGCCGAGATAACCTCGTAGAGCATGCTAAAACCGCTGGGCAGTACTTCCGTGAAGGACTAGAGCGCATTGCTCAGTATACGAATTGTATTGCTGAAGTACGTGGTAAAGGTTTAATGCTCGGCGCTGAAATCGTGAAAGTCGATGGCAGTAAAAACAAGTTTGGTGAGCCAGAAGCGGATCCTGAACTAGCAGCACAAATTCAACGTGCAGCATTAGAGCGTGGCTTGATCATTGAAAAAGGCGGGCGTCAAGGCGCTGTTTTACGATTCCTCCCACCAATCATCATTACTTTTGAGCAAATTGACTTTGCGCTTGATGCTTTAAGTAAAGCTATTATTGCCACAGCTGGACCTGCAATTGTGAATGAATCGGCTGTGGCTAACGAGCAAACACACTGGCGAGACCACTTTATTCACACGGGTAATGGTGGCGCAGACTTGTTTGAAGCGGCACTAAATCAAACCACGCAAGTACTGAAAAAAGTCTTTGAAGAGTGTGAGTCACCGTATTCAGGGCTTGAACCTCAAGTGCTTAAATCGATGATTAATAATATTGATTTGGATAGTCAGCAGTTACCGCTTGATCTCGTGCTTGAGCAAACAGGCGAGCTGATTGCCAAAAATTCGATCATTGTTCAGCATCCTCACTGTATTGCGCATTTGCATACACCACCATTACTGCCTGCTGTTGCCGCCGAAGCTTTTATTGCTGCCTTAAACCAATCTATGGACTCATGGGATCAAGCAAGCTCAGCCACATTTGTTGAACAAAAAGTGGTGGATTGGCTATGTGGCGTATACCAGTTGGGCGAGCAAGCTGACGGTATTTTCACATCGGGCGGCACGCAAAGTAACTTGATGGGCTTATTACTGGCTCGAGACTGGGCGGCTGATACCATTTCTGGTCACAATATCCAGAAGCAAGGCTTACCTGATTACGCGAGTAAACTACGAATTCTTTGCTCGAAGAAATCACATTTTACGGTACAAAAATCAGCATCACTGATGGGGCTGGGTGAACATGCTGTTGAGTGTGTAGATACCAATCCAGACGGTACCATTAAAATTGCTTCGCTGGTGAAAACCGTTGAAGCATTACGAAATGATGGCTTACTACCGTTTGCATTAGTCGGTACGGCTGGCACAACCGATCACGGTGCGATTGATGATTTAGCGGGTATGGCAGATATTGCCCAGCAACATAACCTTTGGTTCCATGTTGATGGTGCTTACGGTGGTGCGCTGATCCTAAGCCGTCACAAATCTCGCCTACATGGGATAGAAAAAGCGGACTCGGTGAGTGTCGATTTCCATAAGCTTTTCTATCAACCAATCAGTTGCGGCGCAGTATTACTTAAAGATAAAGAAAACTTTAAGTACCTACTTCACCATGCCGATTACCTGAACCGTGAAGATGATTTACTGCCAAACTTAGTAGATAAATCGATTGCGACAACCAAGCGATTTGATGCGCTAAAAGTCTTAATGACCATGCAGTGTGTGGGTACGCAAGCTCTGGGTGCTATGTATGATCATCTGCTTGGGCAGACGCAACAAGTTGCTGACATGATCAACCAGTCGGCGGATTTTGAATTATTTGCCGATCCTGCGCTATCAACTGTGTTATTCCGCTATGTTGGACAAGACACTGTCGAGCTGGATCAGCTTAATAAACAACTACGCATTGATGCACTTGTGCAAGGGAAAGCGGTATTAGGGGAAACCATCGTCGATGGCAAAGTGTCACTAAAATTGACGATTTTGAACCCATGTCTGACCTTGTCAGATTTTGAATCATTACTTAACGAAATACGCCAAGTCGCAGCGCAACTTGAGTTAGTGACAGGCTAATACACGACTTAACCGTAGTCAGTGTATTCGCTGACTACGATTTTTACTGATTTAATAAACGGAAAATATTATGGCTATTTTACAAATTGGTGCAGGCGGCGTTGGCTGGGTTGTTGCACATAAAGCAGCACAAAACAACGAAGTGCTAGGCGATATTACTATTGCATCACGTACAGTATCTAAGTGTGAAAAAATCATTGAGTCGATCAAGGGTCGTAACAACCTGAAAGACACAACGAAAAAACTAGAAGCACGCGCAGTAGATGCCGATGACGTTGAAGCACTGGTTGCACTGATCAACGAAGTGAAGCCTGATCTTGTGATCAATGCTGGTCCTCCATGGGTAAATATGACCATCATGGAAGCATGTTACCAAGCAAAAGTATCGTACCTAGATACATCAGTAGCGGTAGATTTATGCTCAGAAGGACAGCAAGTACCACAAGCATACGATTGGCAGTGGGGCTACCGCGAGAAATTTGCAGAAGCAGGTATCACAGGTATCCTAGGTGCAGGTTTTGATCCAGGTGTAGTGTCTGTATTTGCCGCATACGCAGTTAAGCACCTGTTCGATGAAATCGACACCATCGACGTTATGGATGTAAACGCAGGTGATCACGGTAAGAAGTTTGCGACTAACTTCGATCCAGAAACCAACATGCTAGAAATTCAAGGTGATTCATTCTACTGGGAAAACGAAGAGTGGAAACAAGTACCTTGTCATACCCGTATGCTAGAGTTTGATTTCCCTAACTGTGGTCCACAAAAAGTCTACTCAATGGCGCACGATGAAGTGCGCTCAATGAAGGAATTCATCCCAGCAAAACGTATCGAATTCTGGATGGGCTTTGGCGATGCTTACCTAAACTACTTCAACTGCATGCGTGATATTGGCCTACTAAGCCCAGACCCACTAACATTGCATGATGGTACCGTAGTTCAGCCTCTACACGTACTAAAAGCATTACTACCAGATCCAACATCACTGGCACCAGGTTACACAGGCTTGACCTGTATCGGTACTTGGGTACAAGGTAAGAAAGACGGTAAAGAGCGCAGTGTATTTATCTACAATAATGCCGACCACGAAGTGGCATACAAAGACGTAGAGCACCAAGCGATTTCATACACCACAGGTGTACCAGCAATTACAGCCGCACTTCAATACTTCCGTGGTAAGTGGGCAGAAGCTGGTGTGTTCAACATGGAGCAACTAGACCCAGATCCGTTCCTAGAAACTATGCCTGAAATCGGTCTAGATTGGCACGTTCAAGAGCTACCTGTGGGTCAGCCAGACATCAAAATCTTGAAATAAGGTTTTAAACTGGTTATTTCTCTTTATTGCGTTGTTGGAAGTGCTCATTTATGCCTATAAACTCCGCGCTTCCGCCTAGCACTGAAGAGAAATCCCTGCGCTAAAAAGCCTTATTTGGTTTGGCTAAGTCGAAGAATTTGCTGATTATTGGCTAAATTAACAGGAAATTAAGCTGGTTATCTCTTTTCATTGTGTCGTTGGAAGTGCTCATTTATGCCTATAAACTCCGCGCTTCCGCCTAGCACTGAAGAGAAATGCCTGCGCTAAAAAGCCTTATAGGTTATTAGCGTCGAAGTTTAAACGTTGTGAATATAAAGAAGAGGGCTGAGGCTCTCTTCTATTTTATGTGTTGTTGCTAAATGCCTATTTTTCATTGGATGTTGCGTCAGTAATCTTGCAGTCCGAAGGGCAGCTTTGTCTTGTTTGAGCGAAGCGAGTTACAAAGCGGTGCGAAGATTATAAGCAGCATACAATATGAAGAAAAATTCGGCACACGGCATTTTTTGGTTACTTTTTGTTGCTGTAGACAAAAAGTGACACCCTCGGAGAGGGTTCTAATGTGCCGTTAAGGCAAATTTAGCTTGGAACAAGATAATGACAGTAAACAAGAAAGAACAACTAAAAACCCCATACTTCATGATCAACGAAGACAAGTTGATCCAAAACCTAGAGAAAGCAAAAAAATTAAAAGAGCTATCTGGCGTTAAGCTGGTATTGGCACTGAAATGTTTCTCAACATGGGGCGTATTCGACATCATCAAACCTTACTTAGATGGTTCGACAAGTAGCGGTCCATTTGAAGTTAAGTTAGGTTACGAAACCTTTGGTGGTGAAACGCATGCTTATAGCGTGGGTTACAGCGAAGATGATGTAAAAGAAGTCGCAGATATTTGTGACAAGTTGATTTTTAACTCACAAACACAGCTAGCAGCTCATCGTCACCTGGTGGAAGGTAAAGCCTCTATTGGTTTGCGCCTCAACCCTGGTGTGAGCTATGCAGGTCAGGATTTAGCCAACCCAGCGCGTAAGTTCTCGCGCTTAGGGGTTCAAGCCGATCATATTGATCCCAGCGTCTTTGATTCGATCAACGGCGTGATGTTCCACATGAACTGTGAGAACAAAGATGTTGATGCCTTTGTTGGATTGCTCGATGCAATCTCTGACCAGTTTGGTGAACACCTAAATAAACTGGATTGGGTAAGCTTAGGCGGTGGTGTGTTCTTTACATGGCCTGGCTATGAAATTGAAAAACTAGCCGCTGCATTAAAAGCATTTTCTGAGAAACATGGCGTACAGCTGTACCTAGAACCCGGAGAAGCCATTATCACTAAAACAACCGATCTTGTGGTGACTGTGGTCGATGTGGTTGAGAACGGCATGAAAACTGCGATTGTCGATTCAGCAACCGAAGCACACCGTTTAGATACACTTATCTATGATGAGCCTGCTTCTATCGCAGAGGCGTCAGAAAACGGTAAGTATGAATACGTTATTGGCTCATGTTCATGCCTTGCGGGTGATCAGTTCTGTGTGACTCAGTTCGATGAACCATTAAAGATCGGCCAGCGCCTTCATATTGTCGATAGTGCAGGTTATACCATGGTGAAATTAAATTGGTTTAATGGCCTGAAAATGCCATCCATTTACTGTGAACGCACCAATGGTGACATCCAAAAACTGAATGAATTTGGCTACGATGACTTCAAGCGTTCATTGTCGCAATGGTCTGTAAACTAATAATTATTTTAACAATAGAAGCCAGTTTCTGCTGGCTTTTTGTTATAGTAGCAACTCTAATAAAACAGTGTTGTTGATGCTATGTATAATAGGAATAAGCTTTTTGCCATTATGGCGCTCTCATCAGTTATAGGTTTGGTTGGATGTAATAGTGGTGAGGATGTAGCGGAATCTGACTCTTTATATGTTAAGTCTGATCAGTATAAATCAGAGTCATTCACCATCAATGCCGATCAACAAGTGAAGGTGAAAGCGACGTTATTGGCTGGTGATGCCATTGAGGCGTATGTACTGGATGAAAGTGATTATCGGCTTTGGCTAGCAACCACACAAAATAATGCCTTTTCAAATGCAGGGTTGAGTTACATTAGGAGCATTACCCCGTTAGAGAGTAGCCATGAAACAGGCTGGTTTAACTTAAC
Organism: Photobacterium kagoshimensis; assembly: GCF_050337045.1. Lineage (NCBI taxonomy): Bacteria > Pseudomonadati > Pseudomonadota > Gammaproteobacteria > Vibrionales > Vibrionaceae > Photobacterium > Photobacterium kagoshimensis. Next base: position 118,834 of record NZ_JAKJSO010000020.1, read on the forward strand.
GGCGGGTAATTATTATATCCTGTTTGAAAATACCGTGTTTGGATCCGTGAAACCGACATTGGCTGGTGGCTCTAGTAGTGTATCTTACTCAGTATTAACCCAATCAATGAAGAAGAGTTAAGCATCTGAGTTGGTTGATTTCTAGCAACGTTGAATAAAATGCCGTTGTTTTGTTGGTTGAGTGTGCAGTTGAATCTTAATTGATAGATTTATTATTGACTCTATACCTGAACAGGGTAAAGTACGCCTCGTTCTCACGGAGAAACGTATATACAGATGACTAGTCATCTGGAGTCGTGAGGCAAAAATGGCGCGTTGGCAGAGTGGCTATGCAGCGGATTGCAAATCCGTGGACCTCGGTTCGACTCCGGGACGCGCCTCCATATTTATACCGGATCTCACCATGAGGTTTGACGGTTAAAGTCCGAAAAGCCAGCTTAATTGCTGGCTTTGTTGTATCTGCATTATACCGCTTTAGATTTGTCTTCTGGCATGTCTGACATTTCACTATAACAACTTTGTAGGCTCTGCTTAGGTTCAAACCATGATAGTTTGTGCGCAAGTTGAGTAACGCCGCCGATAATGATGAGAGCAGGGCTTTCCGCATGTGCTGCAATAATCTCTAATGTTTCTAATGAACAAGGAAGTACACGTTGGTTTTTGCTTGTGCCACGCTCAATAATTGCAGCAGGTGTGAGTGGTGACATGCCGTGCGCTTCAAGACGACGACAGATTTCACCACTCTGATTCAGCCCCATATAAAAGACTAACGTATTATTTGAACGTGCTAACGATGCCCAATCGATCTGTTCTTTCTCTGATTTTAGGTGCCCTGTTACAAATTGAACGCTTTGTGCATGATCACGATGAGTAAGTGGTATACCGGCATAAGCGGCACAACCAGCAGCTGCGGTAATCCCAGGTACAACTTCGAATGGAATATTATGAGGAAGCAGCGCTTCAAGTTCTTCACCGCCACGGCCAAAAATGAAGGGATCGCCACCTTTTAATCGCACAACGATTTGGCCCTTGAGCGCCTGTTCAACCAAAATTTGGTTAATACCATCTTGAGGTACACAGTGATGACCTGCTCGTTTACCAACGAAAATCAGATTCGTATGCTCGGGAATTAATCCGATAATTTCATTTGAAACCAGTCGGTCATAAACAACGACATCTGCTTGTTGGAGCATGCGAAGTGCTTTGACGGTCAATAGGTCGGGATCACCAGGTCCTGCACCAACCAGTATTACTTTACCTATCGTTGAGTGAGGGGTTAGGTGGCAGACTTTATTATCGGTTGTCATTAGGCTTACTCCACATCGGGAATTTGGAACAAAATCGGGACATAGCTAAAGTCATCAACGGTGCAGTATTTCTACCACACCGTGAATGTTAATTACGCTGTTTGTGTTGCTGCTGAAGCATTCGTTTTTGTCGCGTTCATTACTGGACGTTGTGCTTTAGGTGTTGTAAACCAATAGCCTAGACCCATAAATACCACGCCTGAAATTGTGTTGCCGATTGTAACCCAAAATAGGTTGTGGCCAATTCCAGCTAATGTAAATGCCTCTTTATGCTCGCCGAACCAAGATAATGCAAAGATGGTCATATTGGCAATAGAGTGCTCATAGCCAGAGGCAATAAAGGCCAATAAACACCACCAAATGGCGATAAATTTAGCAGATCCTTCGACACGTTGGCACATCCAAATAGCTAAGCAGACAAGCCAGTTACATAGCACACCTTTGAATAGTAGTGCGGTTGCCGAACCCGAGGTTTTAGCCATAGCGACATTGTTAAGTAGGCTGTTGGTTTCAGGTAGTAGCTTTCCGCCGCCAGCATAGAAGAACAATAGGGCAACACCGACAGAGCCAAGCAGGTTACCTGCCCATGTCTGTGGTAATACACGTAAGGTATCACTAAGGGTAATTTGACCTGTTTTTACACCAAAAGTGAGGAACATAGTGTGTCCGGTGTAAAGCTCAGAACCTGCGATAATGACTAGGGTTAAGGCAATACCAAACGTACCGCCCATCACCAGCGAGCGAATAGATGGATCGACCATATTCCCTAAAGTGAAAATAAGAATAATCCCAAGCCCGACATAAGCGCCAGCCATGGCAGAACTGAGCCAAAACCCCAACTTTTCCTTATCAGCAAAATCAACGATACGTGCAGCATTGGCTGAACATTTCTTAATCGTGTCTGCGTACATGCGTGTCTTCCTTTATAAATTTAAATCGAAATCTTTTTGGGATAGATAAAGGGCCTCCATACCTATTCCAAAAAGCAGGGAATTTTGACAACTGGTAAGCAAAATTCCCCGAATCTTAGCGTGAAGCTAAGGATTGATAGATTTAAGCAGCGATTTGAACTTCGCCGTTTTCTACTTGTACTTGGTAGCTTTTGACTGATGCTTCTGCATTTTCAAGACAGCGACCATCTTTTAATGCGAAGCGTTGTTTCTTGAGAGGACTTGCCACCCAAAGCTCACCATCATGCTCACAAATAAGGCCCCGAGATAACACGTTAGAGCGGGCAAATGGGTCCATATTACTAATGGCATAGAATGTTGCTGATGTGTCAGGTCGGAACAAAGCGATTTGTTCACCTTGGACGAGAGCACAAACACCAGTACCTGGAATAACATCCTCTATTTGGCAGACTGTGATCCACTGGCTCATGCGTGTTCCTCCACTGAAATAGTGTAAGTTGGGATTTTCTCTGCTTCAGTTGCAGGGCGGTGTTGTTCACGTTCAGAGACAAAGACAACATTGCTATCGCGCTCATCTGAGTTGATGAAGTGGCTAAAGCGTTTTAGTTGGTCATCGTTATCGAGCGTGGTTGTCCACTCACACTGGTAGCTTGTAATGAGTTTCTCTGCATCCGCTTCAAGTTGTGCATTAATGCCAAGCTTGTCGTTGATAATCACATCGCGCAGGTACTCAATGCCGCCTTCAAGGTTTCCTAGCCAAACAGAAGTACGCTGTAGTTTGTCAGCAGTACGCACGTAGAACATCAGGTAACGGTCGATGTATTGAAGCAGTGTGTCTTTGTCTAAGTCGGCAGCCAGTAAATCAGCATGACGCGGTTTCATACCGCCATTGCCACCGACATACATGTTCCAACCTGCATCTGTTGCAATAATGCCTAAGTCTTTGCCTTGCGCCTCGGCACATTCACGGGTACAGCCAGATACCCCGAACTTCATTTTGTGCGGAGTACGAATACCCTTGTAGCGGTTTTCAAGCTCGACACCTAAGCCAACGCTGTCTTGCACGCCGAAACGACACCAAGTGCTTCCCACACAAGTCTTCGCCATGCGTAGGGCTTTTGCATAGGCTTGGCCTGTTTCAAAACCAGCAGCAATCAGCTTTTTCCAAATAACAGGTAAGTCGTCTTTGTGCGCGCCAAATAAACCAATGCGTTGTGCGCCTGTAATTTTGGTGTACAGGTTGAACTTGCTAGCTACCTCTGCAACGGCCATTAAACCTGCTGGCGTGACTTCACCACCCGCCATACGCGGAATCACCGAATAGGTACCATCTTTTTGCATGTTGCCTAAGAAGATGTCATTAGTATCTTGCAGTGGGGTATTGTCTTGCGTGAGAACGTAGTCATTCCAGCTTGATGCCAGAATCGAACCTACAGTTGGTTTACACACTTCACAGCCATAACCCTTACCGTATTTTTTCAGTAGCTCATCAAAGGTTTTGATTTGCTCTACACGGATAAGGTGGAAAAGCTCTTGGCGAGAATACTCAAAGTGCTCACATAAGTGGTTTTTTACTTCGATACCAGATTTAGCCAGTTCTGCATTTAAGACTTGGGTAATAAGAGGTAAACAACCACCACACCCCGTACCTGCGCCCGTTACCGCTTTGATCTCGCCAAGTGTCGTGTGGCCATCTGCAACCGCTGTTGCGATTTTTGCTTTAGTAACATCGAAACATGAACAAATAACCGCGGAATCAGGTAGGGAGTCGGCACCCATGGCTGGCTTTTCAGCACCTGCGTGTGCAGGTAGGATCAGCGTGTCTGGGTGTTTAGGTAATTCGATGTCATTGAGTTTTAACTGGAGCAGGTTACCGTAGTCAGAGGTATCACCAACTAATACGGCACCAAGTAGCTTCTTACCGTCTTCTGATACAATAATGCGTTTGTATACTTCTTCGCTTTCATCAAGGTAAACGTAGCTCTTGCAGTTAGGTGTGCGACCATTCGCATCACCAATACTACCGACTTTAACCCCAAGTAATTTCAGCTTGGCGCTCATGTCTGCGCCTTCAAATGTATTGTCATCACCTATTAAGTGGCTAACGGCAACTTGCGCCATTTTATAACCTGGTGCAACAAGGCCATAGAACATCTCATTCCATGACGCACACTCACCAATGGCATATACATCTTGATCGGATGTGAGACAGTGATCGTCAATCGCGATACCACCACGACGGCCAGTGGCTAAACCACATTGCATGGCAAGCTTATCTTGTGGGCGAATACCGGTCGAGAACACAATAAAATCAACTTCTAGTGACGTGCCGTCAGCAAAGTTCATGGTGTTACGTGCATCAGTGCCTTCAGCAACGATTTCTTTAGTGTTCTTACTTGTATGAACTTTTACGCCCAGCTTTTCAATTTTCTTGCGAAGCTGCTCGCCACCTTGTGGATCTAGCTGTTCGGCCATCAACACAGGAGCAAATTCAATCACATGCGTTTCGACCCCCAGTGCTTTCAGCGCCCCCGCGGCTTCAAGGCCAAGTAAACCACCACCTACGACAACACCACTTTTGCTGCGTTTAGCTGTGGCTTCGATGGTTTTTAGGTCTTCGATAGTGCGGTAAACAAAACAGTATTTGCCTTCGTTACCTTTAATCGGTGGAACCCAAGGGTAAGAGCCAGTAGCCATGATCAGCTTGTCGTATTGAATTTCACGACCAGTATTAGAATGGATGATTTTTCTTGCGCGGTTAATGGTGATAGCACGTTCACCAATGAGAACATTGATGCCGTGTTTTTCGTAAAAGCCTTCCTTAACAAGGGAGAGCTCATCAGCAGTATGGTGTGAGAAGTAAGAAGACAGGTGAACCCTATCGTATGCAATTCGTGGTTCTTCACAGAAAACGGTTACTTCATAGTTTTCCATGTCTGCTTTATCGACTAATTCTTCGATATAGCGATGGCCGACCATACCGTTACCGATAATCGCCAATCTGACTTTGCTCATAATATCCTCTTAACAAAGGCGTTAAATCTGAGCTGATAGTAATAAGGCAGGTTGTGAATAAATATGATGTAAATCAACTACAATTTTAAATAGCTCTAAAGGGGTAGTGGTTATTTAATCAAGCATTTGGCTGTTTGTTGGTCATGTTTGGTGTTGATTTATTACAACATGTAGAAGTAAAAGGTAAAATATTTATAGCTTGGTGCGTATTCTGTGAAAGTTTGTGGTCATCATTACTGCGCGTGATGTGATGTGGATAAGGATGAAGAAATTGACATGCGGAGGAAAGCCGTTGTTGCTTTATAGCAAGAGTGAAGTTTGATTAGAGTAAAAGATAACTTTCGCTCTTAGTATAGGAATCTCAATTTTGTCTAATAGCGTGATGTTTTGCTAAAAAGAGGCTATTTAATGTTTTAATCCTGCAATTAAGGAAATAGTAGAGCTTTGTTATTTTATGGATCTGCGGGTAAATCGCTTATCTGCTTGTTTTTTAGCAAGTTGTTTGGGGTATCATCGTTCAATCTGAATATATATTATTCGTTGCGGGCTGCTTTTTAACCGATTGAATAATTTGTTTATTTTTTTAATTGACTCATTTTTAGAATCTAGTAAAGTACGCCTCGTTCTCACGGCAAAGGTCGCTGAGAAACATTGATGCGACACTAGCTCAGCTGGTAGAGCGCAACCTTGCCAAGGTTGAGGTCACGAGTTCGAACCTCGTGTGTCGCTCCAAATTAAAGTCGGATTGCTTTATAGCAGTAAGACAAAGATGGTGTTTAACTTTTCAGTTGGCGCATCGCAAAGACTTGCGTGCCCTGGTGGTGGAATTGGTAGACACAAGGGATTTAAAATCCCTCGACGTTCGCGTTGTGCCGGTTCAAGTCCGGCCCGGGGCACCATCTATTCCT
>NZ_JAKJSO010000021.1:0-123104 GCF_050337045.1 Photobacterium kagoshimensis
CTCTATTTGACCGAACTGCGCTAAAATAGAGAGATGTACAAAAATATTAACTTTGCTAAGGTTTGCTAGCTCACTTTCACCACCAACAATTAAACTGGGCGCAAAGCCAAACATTTCATCGCTACCTAGTGCGCCATGTTTTTTAATACAAGCATTAAATAAAGGCTTGCCTGACTCACTGGTTATGTCGTGGCAGTCTACGCGAGCAAAACCAAAAAATCTTTCAATGGCAATATGATGTTGCTTACGCGGCTTGCCATCCTTCTCAATGAGCCAACCTCGCCGAGTTGTTGTTTTATATTTGTAGCCTGTTTCTTCGCCCCATAAAAACAGATCACCAAAAGCATTACGCGCAATAACATGGTAAATGTCATTATCAGGTATGTCGGTGTGCTCTAGCCATTCATCTAGGGTATCTTCATAGTCTGCCGGATTAACTATCCAGAATAACCCCTGCTTAAAACCACAAAAACCATATGCTTGCCAATATTCAAGTAGCCTATCAGGTAATTTATCTTTAAATTTTGCTATTGTGGCTGGCGAGCAAGGGATACTGGTAAAAGGCTCGCCAAACTTTTCTAAAAAGTACTCGAAATCTTCATCAAGCTCAAAATTATTATTCATTATACTTTCCTTTGTTTACATCGAGTTAATTCAATGTTCATTTTTGTGTCAGCACCTGAATTAGCCATTGCCTGTTTAGCCGCTTTGTCTATATTACTGACACGACTCTCTTTTGCCCACTGCGAGCCCAAAGAAGAGTTCACATTTTTATTGCCTAATCGGCGAATTTTATCATCACCCCCTGCTATCATGTCTGGGTCGTGCAATGCGGCTAACTCTTTCAGTGTTTTTTCCGCTTTTTCTGCTGCTAGTTTTTCTGCTACTCGGGTAGACATCCCTTGGTTACGGTAACTTTCTGAGGCTGACTCTATTATTTTATCTATTAAGTCTTTTCTTGCGTCTACCTGAGCTGCACCGCCATTGGTGAGTATTTTTCGTGCTTTTTTATGCCCATACTCTTTGACTAATCCCGTCAAAGTTTCTCTGTTTTCTAAATATTTACCCACCGCCATCTTATTAATGCCGTCTTGCTGGTCTTTTAACTGTTTATAAAACTCTTTTTCTAGCTTTTTGGGGTTATTTTTAAAGCGTTTTTTCAGCGCCTTACCCGGCTTAAAACAAGGAGGGGTGTATTTTTTCATTACTTTAAGCGCTTTGGCTTTACTGGCTTTTTTTGCTGCATAAGCAGCTGTATTCCCCACACCATCTAGCTTTTTAACCGCCGGCGTTAAGGCTTTATCTGCCATTTTCCCCGGCACCAAAGATACAGCTAAAGCAGCGCTACCGGCTAATGTTGGGCCAGTCTTATACATTTCAGTTAAAATACGGGTTAAATCAGCAACTTCTTCGACCATCCACTCAACAGGCAATAATGTAACTGGCTTGATACTTTGATCACCAAATTGCTCCATGAGCCATGCTTGATGCTCTGCTGAGATCCCCTCCTTACAACTCAACCCCAATGGATCGACCCATTGCACGGGATTGGGCGCATAACGATAGTGATTTATTCCCCCCAATAAGCCAATCGGATCTTGGTGGATAAAGCGACCCGTGATCGGATCATAGTAACGAAAGCGGTTATAGTGCAGACCTGACTCGTCATCAAAATACTGCCCTTGGTAGCGCAGCGGATTTTTGATTTTTTCTATGGTGATATCAGCAAAGCCAAAGGTACGGTAATTGGCTTGCCATACCGTTTCTCCGCAACTATCGGTAATCGCCAGGGGTGTGCCTTGGTGATCGGTATGGAAGTAGTAGACTTCACCGTTGTCAATCAAAGCCAGTGGGGTGAAATCATTCGGTGCATAGATATACCAGCGGTACTGACCTTGCTGATATTCGCCAATGAGCTGATCACCATCCCACAGAAAATCAACCGTTTCTTGCTCGGTTACTTTACGGCTGCGACGCCCTTGCGCATCGTATTCATAAAAACTTGTTCGGCCTTGATGGTTAACTTGAACAAGTTGATTCAGCCCATTGAATTGGCGATGCTGGGTCGCACTCTGGGAACGCGAGAGGATCTGGTTACCGTAGCGATCATAATTAAACGCAGTATCCTTATGCGCCAATAGTCGATCTTGCTCGACCACACTTGATTCAGACACCGGATTACCAAAGCTATCAAACTGATAACGATGAATATCTAAGCCAACACGGTGTGATTGCAGTTGATTTAATGCATCAAAACTAAAGGCTTGTTCACCTAAGTGACGATCATGGATACGAGTAAGTTGACTGGCTTGGTCGTAAAAATAATGGCGGTCGTGGCTACTTTTTTTATCGCTTAATGGCGTATTCCATTGCTGATGAGACAAGCGGCCTTGTTCGTCATAGTGAGTATCCAGATTGAGCCCATTTCCTTGCTGGCGTTGGCACTCCCTGCCTTGATCATCACGCGATATATCGAGGATCATGTCACCATTTAGGACGATCTGACTCAGTTGCTGATTAGCGTCATACTGATAGGTGATATTTTGGTTATCCGCCAGTACTAACTGCTGACGTAACCCTTGGCGGTTAAAACCATATTGAAACTGATGATGATCTTGCCAAATAGCAACAGGATGCGAATGCAACAGCCACTCTTGACGTAATTTTCTTGTCGCTGTATTGGCATTAATGAGGCGATTAGCATCATCATAGTGGAACTGAATGCTGTCTCGTGTCCCGCTTGCAGACACGGCAAACATAGTCGTCACACGCCCAACAATATCTCGCTGTATACGAACATTTCTGTCGGCTTCTTGGAGTGCGATTAACTCTCCGTTCTCATCGTAGCGGTAGTGTTGATCGCGTCCATCAAAGCCGACTGTACGACTCAAACGTTCTTCTTCATCCCATTCAAGTTGGTAGCAACAGCCATCACCTCGTTTGATCCCGACTAAATTTCTTTCTGCATCATACTGATAGGCAATATGGCTACCATCAGCTTGAACAACCATTTCTGGTTGAGATAACCCGCCCCAGACAACACGCAATGTACGGCCAATAGGATCGGTAGAGCTGATAAGCCGACCCGCTTGATCATATTCATACGACTGAGTGACCGCAGGTTCATCAGAATCGGGATGGTATTGGCTCGTTTTGATGATATTGCCACTACCATCGCGTTGAAGGGCAATAACCTGTCCATCAGGATAGGCAATACCATTTATTTCACTGGCGTTATCATAGCTATAGCGTGTAAGGGCGTTATTCACTTTTACAGCATCAAGCAAGCCGTTCGCATTCCACCAATAGTGAAATAACTCACCGCTTGCCGAATGATGTTTAACCAAGCGACCTTGATGATCATAGTGATATTCATCTTCTCGCCCATCAGGGTGACAGGTAGCAAGAAGCAGCCCAAGGCTATTGAATCGATGGGATGTTACCAGCCCCAACGCGTTCTTTTGTTCGACACATTGCCCGAAGCGGTTATAACGAAAAGTGGTTAGCTCGCCATTAGGGGCTTCTAATTCGGCTAATAGCCCTTGGTGATTGTAGCGATAATGAGTAACACCACGATTCGGTGTTTCCTCGGCAACTTTCAGGCCTAGTGGATTATAACGATATTGCCAACGCGCACCTTTAGGGCTCACTTTCTCTATCAGTAAGCCTTGTTCGTTATGCCTATACTGCCACTGATGACCGCGGCTATCGGTACTCACAGTAACCTTGCTGAGTGCGTCATAATCAAACTGGTAGTGATAATTACCATTATCGCCAGATTGCGCGCGACATTTAGCATCGCAGCCTTGACCTAGCCATTCAAAGTAATGGCTAAATCCAGAAGCACGCGTTCGGCAAGTCAATAAATGATCATCGCGATATTGATAACGCTCAGTTTGTTGATGACGATTTGTTGCTGATACTTGATGGCCACTTTCATCATATTGATAAGAAGCGAGTACAACGATCGGATCATTTTTTGATACTTGAGGAACTTCAACTGAAATCAGATGGCCACTGCGATCATACCTAAGCACCAAAGCGAGATAGCCGTTAATATCAATGCCTGTCATTCTTCCAGCAATGGAATACTGAAAACCATATTGAACGGTTTGGCTTATGCGAAGCTTATCCATCCGCCAAGCGCCATAAAGCCAGCTAAAGCGCAGTTGGCGACCATCTTTCAAGCGCAATAAATGATAGTTCTCCGGATGGTGATACAAGCTAGCCCCTGCCCGCACCTGATAGCTAACAGCGCCGATCTCTACTGTATCAAAGTGAAGCGTACTGCCTTCATTATCCGTAAAGCACCACTGGTGAGTCGTTTCTTCCCCTGCCTTTACCGCTATTTTGGCAAGTTCGTATTGATATACGCTTCGCCAGCCAAAGCCCATACCGACATCGATATCACATTGCCCAGAACGATAAATACGCCCCCATTCCAGCGAGTGACCGCCAGTTATAGTCACATCCGTCAGTAAGAGAACTTCTTCACCCGTCACCATAGAAACAGGATCCCCACAAAACGCCGTTTCACTCAAAGGGACAGCCGGGATGTCGCTTCGAACGGCATCTTTCCCAACGCCCTCTGTAGGTTGGGAGACTTGGCCTGCTTTAGGAAGTGAGGTCTGATTTTCGACCGCTGGCACTATGGGTTGTTCTTCATGCGCGATAACAGGTTTTGTCTCTGGCATCCTTAAACAAGACAAACGTTTGTTCATTAACGCATGGCTTAGCACTTGAAAAATTTCTGTTTTATAAGCAGATGCTTCTAATCGAGCTCGTCGAGCTAATACAGGCTCCACTAACTCAGCAACAGACAATAAGTCTCGGCCATGAACACCATCATAGAGAGGCTCAAACATCTTCAATAACAAGTGAGCTGAAGAAGGGTAATCCAAAGTAACAGCATCAGGGTTATCTTGCTGCTGAGGATTGCTTACAAAATGATAGACGAGACCATCAATAGCCTTGAGTTTAATACCTACAATCAAACTCATTATGCTGCATCACTTATTTCGTTTTGCCAGCCAAATAATACTGCACTTTGGTACAAGCCATCAGAAAGATCCAATTGCAATATTGCTTGATCAGTTTCTAACTCACCATTTTGGTACAAGCTTTGAGTGTGCAGTAAATTAAAAATCCCCATTGTTGTACCCAAGTCTCCTACACGAATACCATTAAACAAGCATTTAAGTTCGCTACTTAATAAAGATGCAATACCTGGGAGTTGCTCAAGCCACTCATTAGCCATTTTCGTCGTGTTATTTAATGGAAGGTGGATAGCATCAATAGAGAGATCAGATTGCTTATTAAGCATATAAAATAAATTAGCGACACCCTGCCCTTTTTCGTTCACTTTCGCTTGTGCAGACTTTCCATGCCAATGAGTCACTAAGCCTTGTTCTGAAAATTCAACCTGAATGACAGCCATACTATCGCAGGCAGTGATATGCGATTCTTCATAATGGCTATCGCAAGCCTCCTGAGAAGTTGGACATAACTTATGATGGCTATCTACACCAACAATTAAAACTCGAGAGGTATTATTGCCTGAGAGTAGCTGTTCTATTTGTTTAATCGCAAGTAAGCTGGCCGCACGACCATAAGGATAAAAGAAGAGCTGTTTATGCTCAGAAAGCAAAGGAAGGGCTTTACAATAAGAATTAAAAAGTACCTTTGTATGCTCTTTTGAACTAAATGCTGGGGTTAAAAAAATAATAGGAAGTGATTGCCAATCTTCAGGAAAACAACCCGCACATGCCTTAAAGAGGTAAGTTAGCCGTGTTATATAATTTAGTGATAGGTCAGAAATAGTTAAATGCGCTCGCCCTGTATAAGAGTCTGACTCAACCCATTTTGGTACTATATTCTCACAGCCAAATAATTTCCCTTTATCTGATTCTGTACCAACTTTGAGCACTAATGGCGATAACAATAACGGCATAACAACCTAACCAACACTATGTATCAAATAAAACTAAGCCTTAGCACTAACGAACTTTATTTTGTTTTCTATCAGCTAAAGCCCCCTACTGTTTATTGCGTTGTAAACAGTTAATTGAGTGCAATTTGTCCTGCTTTTAAGGTAATTGCTTGCCCATTTATATTAATATTGGAGCCTTGAATACTGATATCACCACCACTCGACAAGGTAATAGATGCAGAGCCTGATTTGAGCGTTATCTCACTCCCCGCTTCTATAACAATTTGTTTTCCTGCTTTATTCGATTGGTTATTTTTCACATCAATAATATGATCATTCTTTACCGTTAATTGCTGATTATTTTCAACAACGAGCATTCGATCGTTTTTAACTACCAGCTGGTGATTGTTTTCGACCTGTTCAAGGTGATCATTTTCAACAGTGACGAAATGATCCTTCTCAGCATGAATCGCTAAATGCTCATTGTCTTTGGTATCATCAAACCGTATTTCACTGAAGTTCTTACCTTTGCCTTCCAATGATCGGGTTCGAATGCCATTAACAGCGCCGCGCGTATAGGGGGGGACTTGGCTGGCGTTATAAAGCGACCCACAAATGACAGGTTGCTCTGGATCGCCATTAACAAAATCAACAAGAACCTCTTGCCCTACTCGAGGCGTGAAGAAACTCCCCCACCCCGCTCCGGCCCATGCCTGAGCAACACGGATCCAACACGAACTATTCTCGTGATATTCACCTTCACGATCCCAATGGAATTTCACTTTAACGCGACCAAGTTCGTCCAGATAAACCTCTTCACCTTCCTTACCTGAAACAATCGCAGTTTGGACACCATGTATTCTTGGCTTAGTGATAATGTTATGCGGGCGGTAGGCAACGGTATCAGGCACACAACTAAACTGATTATGAATAACTTGCTGCGCTTCTTTCTGCGAGCCCATCTGAGAATGGATGGCAACATGCAGGTGTAGCTGAGTAATAACGTAACTCTTGCCTACTTGCACTGGATCTTCATGCTCTGAAAAAGTAAAGGTTTTACCGACAGTAAAAGAACGACAGTTGCTAGAACCATTGCACGACAAACTATCGCGCTGCAGTGCTTCAAGGATATTGCCACTACAAAAATCAACCCTTGGATTAAACCCTGACTCAGCCTGATACTGGTAAAGCTCACTTTCAGGAGGTGTTATCCCTGGCGTACATTGACTATGCATCGCAGAAGGGGGATTACTCGGACTTTCGACACTAAATCCAGAGACAGCACTTGATCCAACAGCCAGTTGTAATCCAGTGGTCCAATGGTGGATATGCGGTTCATTGTATGACCCCGTCATATGACTAACATTGGCTTCTTCACATTGTGTGTAGCTCTCTATGGAATCGGCTAACACCAGTTGATGTGAGTCTTCGCTATGCTCAAAAAAGAAAAATATCCCTTCATCTTGTAATAAGCGCAGTACAAAATCTAAATCCGTTTCATGGTACTGCACTTTATAGCCATAAATAGGGTATGACTTCGTTCTGTCATCCCTAAAAGCAATAGAGTGCCGACCCAAGACATCGCTGACAATTTCTTCAAGCGTTTTTTCTTGATAAATTTTGTAGTGATTTTTAAAACTGGCCAAGTAAAAATCAGGGCGAATCGTTAAAATATAATCTTGATATAACTTACCATCAGCGCTATCAGGAACACGGCTACCTACACAGTCTAGCTGTGCAACAATACCGTTGAAGTAGCGCGTGACAGCCTGCTTATCAACATTATATTTAAATTCTATCGTTACCTTAGATCCTATCAGTGAATCTCTATCAATTAATACCCCATTAGCAAATGCGTTAGCTTTTAATGAATATAATTCAGAAAAAGACTCGTTATAGTCAAAGCTTGTTAATATTAATGTATCTTCTCCAAGCAATGTGGATATTTTAATACTGTTTTTTTCTTGTGATGTTTTCTGCATATAAACTATTAACCATATTAACTATGGGGTGGTAAACCACCCCACAGATATTACATTGACTGACCTTTTGTGCCGCTGTATGCGTAACGTAAGGTGTCACCTTTCTTGTTCGTATCGTCTGATGGCATTACATTCATTTCCATTTCTGTATAAGAAATAGTAATAGTTTCAATTGGGCGATCATCTTGTACCGACACTGCATATGATGAAATCATTGCATCTGTAAGCGTGATATTCATAATGTCTTCGACACCATCTTTACCCTGCTTGGTCATGTGGAATACAGCGGGAACACCCATTCCAATTGTTGCTTCTTTAAATAGTGCAGTAGATGCAGAGTCTTGGAGCTTAGTGATCGTCATATCATATAAACGAGCAGAACTAGCTTCACGGTCTTGTGCAGTACCTGTAAATGAAGTGATTTCACGACCAACACTCCAATCAACAGAAAGAAGAGTAATCATATCTTTATAAGCTTCAGCTGTTGCTTCGCCTTTAATATCACCATATTTCAGGTAAGTATTCGCTTGCATGCAAATCTCCTATTAGCATTCATTTGTTTTTGCGTTAAATTAATCATGTTCGAATTAAAGTTACTACTATCCCTTTAATGATAGTAGTAACTATAAATAACCGATTAAGGTCAGGTAATTAAATTGACGGGTGGATAATTACATATATTGTAAATTGCGCAATTTCCATTTCCGCTTTTTTGAAAATGGTTCACAAAACCATATGATAAAGCATGTTATTTATTCTATATCTACGGTGAATTTATCATCTTCAATATTAAGAAGAATACTATCAATAGGGCTATTGATAGAAAGCCTATTTAATATAGCGGTTGATAATAGTGGCAATAATGCTTTCTGTATATTTTGCTGAATTATACGAGCACCTGCATTAGGTTCATGAGACAAATCAATTAAATATTTGATGACTTCATCAGTATATCTAAAACAAGCACCATAATTTTGTTCAAATCTTTTTACTAATCGATTTAACTGTAGCTTGGCAATTTCTTTTAATACATCGGATGTTAATGGAAAAAATGGAATCACATTCATTCGGCCAATAAAGGCTGGCTTGAATGCTTTCAACAGTTCATCTTGCAATGCTCCCGCTAACCCTTCCGGACTTGGCATCATCTCAGGATCTTCACAAAGTTGCATGATCAAGTCTGTGCCAATATTCGACGTCAAAATAATAATGGTATTTTTAAAATCGATATCTCGCCCTTCGCCATCTTTAATCGTGCCTTTATCAAACACTTGATAAAAAATATCTTGGACACCTGGGTGGGCTTTTTCTATTTCATCAAGCAGAACCACACTATAAGGTTTCCGTCTCACGGCCTCTGTAAGCACGCCACCTTCACCAAATCCGACATAACCCGGAGGAGAACCCAATAACAATGAAACTTTGTGTTCTTCTTTATATTCAGACATGTTGATTGTGGTGATATGCGCTTCACTGCCATAAATCTGCTCAGCAAGGGCCAACGCGGACTCAGTTTTACCAACACCGCTAGGGCCAGCCAACAAAAAGACCCCATTGGGCTTATTTTCATCATTGAGGTTAGCGCGTGAAATTTTCACTACCTCAGCAAGGTGATTAAGCGCATGATCTTGCCCGATAACACGTTGTTTTAATTGCTGTTCAAGCGACAATATTTGTTCGATCTCATCGGACTGCATACGACCAACAGGTATTCCCGTCCAATCAGCGACCACTTCAGCAATTAAGTGTTCATCAACCTCAAAAAACACCATAGGCTCATCATTAACCGCTAAAGACTGCTTAATCTCAACTAACTCGTCATGGGTCTGTACTTGTTCATTGCCTTCAAGCAGTGCGTCCATCAATGTACGTGCTTGTTCTACTTGTGATTTTTCATGCTGCCAATGATTTCGATAAACATGCAGCTCTGTTTCTTTTTCATCATACAGTCGCTTAAGCTCAGCGACGTGAGCATGGTGCGATGACCCAGTTATTTGTTCTTTTTCCAACTGGTTAATTTCAACCAACTTTTGCTCAAGCGCTTTTTGTAATCGCTCGACTTTGGCCGGCATGGTTGCTTGACTCATCGCGACACGAGCGCAAGCTGTATCCAATAAACCCACCGCTTTGTCGGGTAGTTGTCTACCACTGATATAGCGATTCGACAATTTAACCGCCGCTTGCAAGGCGTGATCAGTAATATTGACCCCGTGATGTTTCTCCATAACAGGTAATAAACCGCGCAACATAACGACAGCTAACTCTTCAGTTGGCTCTTCAACCTTCACAACTTGAAAACGGCGAGCAAGAGCTGCATCTTTTTCAAAGTACTTTTTATATTCGGCCCAAGTCGTTGCCGCAATGGTACGCAATTCACCACGGGCAAGGGCGGGTTTTAAGATATTAGCGGCATCACTTTGCCCTGCTTGCCCCCCACTTCCAACCATAGCATGTGCTTCATCAATAAAAATAATGATCGGCACTGGTGAAGATTTCACTTCTTGAATAACAGATTTCAGCCTGTTCTCAAATTCACCTTTCATCCCCGCACCGGCTTGAAGCAAAGCAAGATCAAGTGAACGGATGATCACACCTTTTAAGCTATCAGGCACATCTTCCGCAGCGATGCGTAACGCCAAGCCTTCTACAACAGCGGTTTTGCCAACGCCCGCTTCGCCCGTCAATATCGGATTATTTTGACGGCGGCGTGATAAAATATCGATCATCTGACGAATTTCATTATCTCGCCCCACAATAGGATCAATCTCGCCACATCGAGCTTGTTCGGTAAGATCAATGGTAAATTGTTCAAGTGCAGGCTGCGAGGTCGACGAACTGACAGACGCTGTTGCGCTGGTTATGTTTTTATTTAATTCTGGCCAAACGTGCAATAACTTAGTTGGGTCTATTTTTGTAATTTCGTCACTGTATAAGCTAACAAAAGACGACAACCCCTCATCTGATGAGAGTGCATAGAATAGATGGACAATACCAAGGCTGTCATCGCCAAATTCAATCGTTGCAGCAAGCCACGCTTGTCGAAGTAAACTGACGGTATGGATGGCTAACCCAGGCGCATCTTCACACCCCGTTTGCAGGCGCTCAAGTCTGACTAACAAGTCATTTTTTAGCTTTGCATCATCAATATCAAAAAATTGGCTGATGGCTTGATAGTCACTTGATTTTGAATCCAAAATACAGCACAACCAGTGCAATACTTCTACGCTTGCATGAGTTCGAGAATTGGCTAATGCGGCACTTGATTCTAGTGTCCTTTTTGCGTCAGGTGTGAGTTTTTCCACTAACGACTTCAATGTCATTGTCGACATAAATTACCTTTGGCTAATACTAGTTAATTGAAATTTTTACAGACTCTGCTGCAAGCAAAGATGGCATCCCAAGCATGGCACTCAATCCTAGTTGGGTTTCATTCCCAAGAGAGGCTTGTGGCAAATCGACGTAATGTGTTTGTACTTCCCAATCAACCTGCGTGGATTGAGGTACAAAGTGCCGAGCGAGATGATTAAGGCGTGTCATTAAGTCACTTTTTTGAATGAGTCGGCGTGTTAACTGCGCCTCATTTACATGAAGAATAATTCGAATAGCCGCATTCACATTCCACACCTGTTTTCCTAAAACCGTCGTTTGTCCTAATTGAGCATGAAGTCCTTCAGGTTCGGCACGTGAACAAAGCGCTGTTTGTTCGTTCGCTTGTAACGGGATCCAGCGGCCAACAAATTCATCAATATCTACATCACATTTCAAGGTTTGGGAGAGGATCGCTTTCAAAGATGCGGCATTTCGTACCGTTTTCGCCAGCAAGCCCCCCCAGTAAATATCGTTATCCTCGCTAGCACCTGTGAGGGAATAAAGAGCTTGATGAATATCTGTTGGTTGGCCCCATAGGTAGCGTTGGTGATGAACCGCGTACTGGTACTTTTCCCAAGCTCGGTAATACAACGAAATCAGTCGGTGATTAAATAAATCCAGAAAGTCTCTTAGCGCATAATCTTTATGTTTCATGCGTTGCAAAATCAATTCCGTATAATGATGAGGAAGCACGCCTGAAACGCCGGTAAGGCCAAAAGAGCTCACTTCTAGTGTTAGATGCTTATCCACCTTATTTGGCCGAATAGAAACTTCGTTTGCTGCAAATCCAAGATGTTGTGACGCAACAAACCGTATCGTTTCATCATCAATAAAGGCATCAGTTCCTAACTCAAAGTGGCCGTTTGAGCGGATATAATGGCAATATAAAGCATACACAACCTCATACAGGTCTTGGCCTTGAAACTTTGTAAGATCAAAATCATTGCTCACAGCAACACCTTCCCACCCGCCGTTGCAGGCCACTCATGAAATGCTTGCTCTTGGCCTTGTAACCATACCCGTAAACGCGTAAAGCTATTAACCGCAGCATATTGTGCAAAAAAATGTGCGAGTACATTACTGAACAAAAAGATCATGGGTTCTTGTACATCACTGATAGAAAAAGTAAGGTCAATATCAGAGCCATGACAAAACCCCACACGGCCATTTTGATTCACTCGCGCAGTGGCCGGTGTCACTTTTAATCCCACAATGGCGTCGATCAATACTTTGGTTTGGGGAGAGGCTTTAAAATCATATAGCCTTAATGTTTCTTTCAATGTTGCTAGGCTATTGCCCTCGGTAAAGCTATTTAGCGTCAATAGTTTAGCTAACTGCCAACGAGTACTATCGTGTAACCGAGGTCGAATAGGTTCTGTGGGGGGAAATAGGCAACGCACCCGCTCAAACACATCACCTTGCTGTGTTAAAAATACTTTAGGTTGACCACCGCCAAATGGTAAGCGGGAGGCTAAATTTCGATTACTACACAGCGTCTCTATTTTTAAACTCCATCGATCCTTTTCATCTGGGTCTAAGTGTTTTGAATAGCGATCGACAATAGAAATAAAGGTTTCACGTCCGGGTTCATCAAAGCCTCCCGCCCAGTTCACATCTTCTCGACGAATACTCCAATACAGCTCACTATCAGACAGGTAGTTCGGGTGTTCACCACCATAAAATGGCATCACTTCAACTTCAGTGTTATGCCAATTGTATGCGGTGACACGTTCAACACTGATCACTTCATTGGCTTCAGATTGGTTATACGACGGTACTATCGGGTATTCATGGCTCACGTGATCGAGCGCTATCGGTTCAACCTGCTTTTCAAACAAATTGATAACGGGTATACAGCCTAGCAATACGTTCTCTTTTGCTAGTTGCTTCACCATAAGATCCGATGGCTCATCAAAGTAAATGTAGACTTCAGCCTCGTCATCATCACCAAACCAAGTTGATTCAAGCTCGACCAAATCAATAAATAAAAACTTCTCTGGCAATAAGAAATATTCGACCAAGAGTCGATAACCAGAAAAACTCTGCTGACGATATGGAATCACAGCCTGCTGCTCTTCAAACCCTGCCGCTTTAATATGCTTTGCACTGATGTACTTTACATTTTGAGGATGCGCTTTCGGAACAATCGCGATGCCAACAGCGTAACGTAACAGATACAAATAAAGCTGATGGCTGATATGTGGTAAGCCACCTAAGTGCAGCCTTAATGATGAAAAATCATAATGACTTAAACGGTGTTCGCCATCCGTCCCCGTTAGCTGTAATTTAAGTACCGAACGAGCGGCTCGGTTAAAATGAGGTTCAGGTGCATGAAACGGAGCATTCTCAAAGCTAACTTGGCTTAAATCAAAAGGCCATAATTGCGTAGAGGAACAGGTTTGAAAATGACAGCGCTTGAAATGATCTGCCACCAGCTCGACGGGCTCACCTTTGCCCACCGTAAAGCCAACACTCACGTTATCTTTCGCCGACATTTGAATCACACTCATTGACGGGATCGTCGCGTGATAATCAGGATAAAGTTGGCCGATAAGTGCTTCGGTTAATTGTGGGTAACTATCATCTAAATTACGCCTAATTTGCGCTGTTAATAACGCAAAACCTTCCATCATTCGTGACGCGTGCGGATCTTCAATCTGACTATCACTTAAGCGTAAACGCCCTGCAATTTTAGGGTGCTTTTCCGCATATTCCGCGCCCATTTTCCGCATATAGGCCAGTTCGCGGTTATAATATTTCAGCAAATCATCACTCATCTCATGACTCCTCAACCTTGATCCCTAAGCTCACAGGCTCAACCTCAGAATCAAAAACAAGCTCTTCTTGTTCAGTCCCAACGCGAAATATCGCCTGAATACGCAATCGTAAAACACGATCTTCAGGTGCGCCTTCCTCTAAAACAGAAACAAAAACAGCATCAAATCTAGGTTCAAACCGAGTGATCGTATCTTCAACAATTCGACACAAATAGCTACGGCCATCACTACCACTAAAAGGTATTGATGAGAAATCAGGTAAGCCATAATTCATGACTGAAGTGTCTAGCTCAGTTAAACGCTTAGGCCAAGTCAGCCAAGAGCGACGCGAGTTCAATAACAGTTCGATATCACGCCGAACGCTATTTTTAAGCGCTTGTAAACTATAAGCAATGGGCTGCTCAGTGGCAGTTTCTGGGGCTTCATCGATTAGATTATCTAACAGTGATGGTTTTAACGGCACATGCATGATTGCGTATCTCAAAAAACATTAAGCGACTTTTTCCATGAGTTCACACTGAGCGAGAGGAAGCGCGCTATCACCAACCAGCCACATTTTTTGTCCTTGCCCAACCACAACAGACGTACCCGAAAGCTCAACCCAATCGGTCTCACGGGCTAATTTTTGCGCATCCGTGGTACTATCGACATACGTCATCGGAATGAAAGCATCACCGCTTGGTCCATCATTCACTTCAATGCTAACTTTGCGCCAAATATGTTCAACTAGGGAAGTCACTGGCATAAATTGCAGGCGTTCAACCTCAGCAAAAGGCACTAAATAATACTGACCATCGGTACCAAAGAGCTCAATGTAACCAGCTAAGCTATCGTCTAAATCACGGCAATCCTCGACGTTTTTCTGATTAATAACAGAACCAGATTGAGTTCGATTGGATTCTAACTGCACAGCAAACTGCTGAATTTCAGCCTGCTTCTTTTGGCATCGAGCAATATTTAATGCAACTAAACATTCAAACTCTTGCGCGTCACCTTTTAATAATTGAGCGGTGGCATTACCCGAGAAAAAGTCAACTCTTGCTTGTGCAGCATGAATAAGCTGACGTAAATTGTTTCCTCCAATTAAAAACTCTGGATATTGTTTTATTAACAGAGAAAGTTGTTGATCAGCACGCTCTAGCTGTCCATCGACACATAACAGCTCAATAAAGTTACTGCGTAAATCACTGTCTTTGGGTTGCGCTTTCAGCCTATCCATATAATCACAAAGAATATCTTTGATACTTTCCTGCTGTAAGCGAATATTTAAACTTTCCATAACATTATCCATTTTAATTTGATATTGGTGATAGTTCTGTTATTAATCGAATATTAGAAACCATTTGATCTAGCTGAAAATGAGGGCGTAAGTGAATGACCGAATAGAAACAACCTCGATTACCTACTTTTTCTTTAACACTGATTCTAGCTTCATGTAATGGGTATTTAGAACGCATTTCTTCCGACAGTGAATCAGACGAGGTCGTGTACTGCATTAACCATTTTTGAAAGTAACGCTCTATTTGATCTGCTGTTTCAAATGATCCTATTTTGTCACGGCCAATTACCTTTATATAATGCGCAAACCTTGATACACATAAAATATATTGCAACATAGAGGCTAAGCGAGCGTTAACCGCATCGGATTCTGAGGAGAACTGTTTGGATTCATTTACAGATGAATTACTATAAAATGATAAAAATCCAGTCTCATAAACAGAAGATACAGGAATAAATCCACTATCAGATAACTGTTTTTCCAGTCTATCACCGACCTGCAAATTGACTGATATCTTATTCTTTTTTAATCGACGCGTTACACAAAAATGACTTTGCGGGACCTTAACCACTAACCCTTGGCGATATCTTCCTGCTTGTACGCCGCGTATATGCGAAAACCAACCCGACTCACAAAACGCACGAACCGCGACAGCTGCAAAAGCATAAGATGCATTTCCCCACAGGTAATCATCTTCAGAATGCGAGAGCGACTCCCGATAAGCAAATTTTTCCCGTCTTGAACCGTCAGGCGTATAAGGCGATCGCAAAAGGATATCGGGTAAAGTAATACCTAGGAATTTAGCATCTTCCATGGCTCTCACGCTTTGCCACTCTGCATACTCAGGCTGAGAAAATTGTGTTTCTATCTGAGCGACAGAAGCCAATTCTGAAAAATTATCGACGCCAAAAAAACTGGGGTCAGCCGATGTGATAAATGGTGCAAAAGAAGCAGCGGCAGTTTGTGATATTTTCCGTAATGTATCTATATCATTGGCATGTTGGTAACCATGTAAACAATGCGTAATTTTATAATCGCCAATTAACAGGCCAAAGGGTTCCCCTCCTGGCATATTAAATTCATTGTTATAAATTACCCGAAAAAAATCACTCTGGTCAAAATCAATCGCTTTCGCATTGTCTCTTGTCAACTCACTCCAAGTTAGGTGTAATAACTTAACCTTACATTTTTGCTCTGTATCGTATTCATTTTCTTGTTCAATTAAATACTCAAGCCCACGCCAACTTGCTTCTAACTTTTTTAAACTCTCGTGATGTAAAATCTGGTCTAATTGTTGTGATATTTTTTTGTCTATTGCGACAATAGTTGATAACAACAATGCTGTTAATGATTGTTTATCATACTCTCTTTTCTTAAAGCAATTGTGTATATCCAGCCACATCTTCAACGATAAAGCATCATCCTTTGTATCTAAAAAAGTATCTACAAGTTGACTCTTCGCATATAGATCATGCGCTTCTTGATGATTAGCATTACTTGAAGACAATAACGTTTTTGATATAAATGAAAGCTTTTGATTAACCAAAGATGCCTCTTATTTAAAAATATTAGAGCTGGTTAACAACCAGCTCTAATTACATTTACAAAGTGAATTGTTTATATATTTAGCCAGCGCTAACAATATATATTAAATTCAAGAGGTATTAATAATATCAACCTACATCTGGGATTTTTGCGACTAATCGCAGGGACGTTGTCAGCTCTTCCATTTGCAACCATGGACGTAGCCATGCAACAGCATTATACGCGCCAGGTTGACCAGGAATTTCCTGCACTTTAACTTTTGCACTCGCTAATGGGTACTTAGCTCGGCTTTCTTGGCCTGCGCCTTCAGAAGCATTCACATACGATGAAATCCAGCGGTTCAACCAACGTTCAACATCATCAGCTTCCATGAAGCTACCGATCTTATCGCGGGCCATTACTTTCAAATAATGGGCAAATCGCGACGTTGCCATGATATAAGGTAGACGCGCTGATATTTCTGCATTGGCTGATGCATCCGGCGTATCGTATTTAGTTGGTTTTTGACAAGTCTGGCCCCCGAAAAAAGCGGCATAATTCGTATTTTTATAGTGACATAGTGGTAAAAATCCTAGCTTACCCAGTTCCGCTTCACGGCGATCGGTAATACCAACTTCCGTCGGACACTTCAGTGTTGGATCACCTTCATGGCTCAAGTAACTATGCGCAGGTAAAAAATCAACCTTACCGCCACCTTCTGCACCACGAATCGCAGTACAGAACCCTGATTCTGCAAAGGCGTGCGTCATTTTAGTCGCAAGAGAATAAGCCGCATTCATCCAGCAATACTCTTCGTGCTTAACATTTACCGCTAAACCGCTCTCTTCATCGATCGAGAACTCTTCGTAACCAAACTCTTCCGTTGGCAGTGTGGCCTTACCATAAGGTAGACGTGAAAGTACACGCGGCATGGTTAAAGTAACAAATCGTGAATCAGGGCTTTCACGGAATGAGCGCCATTGTGCGTATTCCAGTGATTCAAAGACTTTCTCTAAATCACGCGGTTTGTTTAACTCTTCCCACTCACCAAACCCAAATAGCCCAGGCGATGCTGCAGACAAAAATGGCGAGAAGCCCGCGGCGGCAACATTAGACATTAAGCCCAACATTTCAATATCTTCAGGGTGATTAGTAAATTCATAGTCACCCACTAAGGCGCCATAAGGCTCACCACCCGCAATGCCAAACTCGGCCTCATAAACTTTTTTGAAGATTTGGCTTTGATCAAATTCCACCGCCTTACTAAGATCTTTATGCAGTTCTTTTTTACTCATGTTGAACATGCGGATCTTTAATGTCTGGCCGGTATCAGAGTTCATTGTTAAATGATGCAAACCTCGCCAACTACCTTCCAACTTCTGAAATTCATCACGATGCATGATC
Source organism: Photobacterium kagoshimensis (assembly GCF_050337045.1). Lineage (NCBI taxonomy): Bacteria > Pseudomonadati > Pseudomonadota > Gammaproteobacteria > Vibrionales > Vibrionaceae > Photobacterium > Photobacterium kagoshimensis. Next base: position 18,265 of record NZ_JAKJSO010000021.1, read on the forward strand.
TCAGCCAATTGCTTAGAAATAATATCGTCGATTGATTTAATGGCTTCATTGAAGGTAACCGTCAAATTTTTATTCCACGTTAACGTACCTTTTAGCGCTTCCTCTGTCAGCGTTCGCAGCAGCTCTTCTGCACGAGACGACTCGGTTTGCTTAGTCGCAACAAGCGCTTGTTCTAAGAAGGATTGGCTGGTTTCTTCTACTGTTGGGTCAAGTAGCTCCTGAGTTTGCATATTCATTACGCCCCTTCTCCTTCAGGTTGCTTTGCTGGTGCGTTTTCATCATCACCAAGATTCAATTCACCCGCTAACTTATTCAGGTTCTCGGTATTATTAAGGACAGATTCGAGTACATTTTCCAAATCTTCAGAACGATCGATCTTGGTCATCAAATCGCGAAGTTTATTGCGCGTTTCAAGTAACTTTTTCAACGGCTCAACCTGATTAACAACCGCTGCTGGCTCAAAATCTTTCATTGAAGAGAAAGCAAGATTAACAGCCAATTCTGTTCCGTCATTCGCTAACGTATTGTCCACTTTAAAGTTAAGTGAAGGGCTCATACGCTTCATCACATCATCAAAGTTGTCACGGTCTATTTGAATAAAGCGGCGGTCTTTCAATGGTTTGACATCTTCAGTGTTATGACCGGCAAAGTCCCCCATAACACCAACAACAAACGCCAATTCTTTTTTAACTGTAAGCCCTTCCGTTTCAACATCATAAGTAATGTGAACACGTGGCTTTCGTACCCGAGACAACTTCCCGTGGATACTTTCCATATTTATATTCCTTCTTTCTAGCTGGTGTCATAAATATTAAGATGAGGTGTCATTTTCAGAAGAAATGCCAACTAACCTGAAATAACCTTGCCGCGCAGAACCATCATCAATTAACTCTGCAAGTAAATCTGGTAAGGCGAGATCACTCCATCTCACAACTTGATCGATGGCATACGACATCGGTGAATGTGGTTCTGTTTTTCTAAAAAAGTCTGAAATAGTTTTCAGTTGTAAAATGGCATCTTGACGAGTACGTAGCTGCTGTTCGGCAAGATTTGTACTAGGTTGAGGTTGCTCATCACTCAGGGATTCAGAATCAGTCTCAACCTCTTCTTGCGACTGAGTTACCTCATTCATTTGGCGTAGCTGATCGGCTGCAATGTGCTTCACCGCATCAAGCGCAGCTTGTAAACGCTTAGCGATATGAGATGTTGGTAATGAGAGGCCGGAGGCCTGATCCATCACTGTCACAAGTTGCTGATAAGATGATATGCAGTTTTCAATATCACTGACTAAAGCGGCATAAAAAGCCCCGCTAGACTGACTAACCGCCGATTCAAATACGCTCAATTCAATCGCGCCTTGATCAATACGGTGCCGTTTTTTTTCTGTTTCCAGGCGATCAACTTCGCAAGCTTGTTCGTACTCCCAAAGCGCATAGGCTCGGTCACCATCAAATTCAGTGATTGGAATACAAGAAATCGGCATCAGTAAGGTACCTTCACCTTCAATACCATTAAGTCCAATTAAAGGTGCGACACGCGTTTCTACACCATCCTCATCAGGCCAAGGGTATAACCCATCCCAAAACTGCTCGATAAGCAACTTGGCAACCATAAACCCATGGTTTAACCCTGCATAACCATATGTGCGGATCAGGGCTTCGATGTACCATGCTGTAAACTCAAGATCTTTGGTTTCATTCAATAACAGAGCAGGCACTTGTTCGATCAATGGGCCCCATTGATTAGAAAAACTAAGCAAGGGCTCGCCATCAATTAGCGCATTACGCTCTAACGTGCGGGCATTATTACGCACGTTTTTTAACTGATAATAGACAGACGACGGCGATGTATCATGCCTTGGATCTTCACCACAAGGTCGTTCTGGTGTAATCGCCACCGATAACGCGGTTAAATCAATTTGTGCTGATTGTTCAAAAGGAAATATCGCCATTATTCCCCCTGTAAACTGATGCGTTGATTATTAAATACAGGGACTGTGGCATCACTATAATTTGGTGAAACGATGCACTCTGACGAAGCCTGATACCTTGCTTTTACTACCGCGCAAGTCACGTTGTCTGAAGCCCCTCGCACTAGCGCAGAATGGATTAAAGCCTGGCCCACCTCATTCACACTGGTTGCTTGGAAACACAGTGCCATTTCGTGATCAGCAAGTTCTTTGGTTAACCCGTCAGAACACAATAAAAACTGATCTCCATTTTGCAGTGAACCAGATAACTGATCGATATCGATTTTTTCATCAACTCCCACCGCGCGGGTGATCACATTTGCCATAGGGTGCTGCTCTGCTTCGTATTCGTTCAGCAGGCCTTTTTCTACCATCTCCATCACTTGACTATGATCTCTAGATTGCTGAAGCAATTGCCCGTCACGATATAAATACAGCCGACTATCACCCACCCAAAGGCAATGGAATTGCGCTTCCTTTATCAGCAATACAACAGCGGTTGTTCCCATGATCGACTTAGCAAGATCGTGATAACCATATTGATAAATTCGTGTATTCGCTTCGACGAGCGCCTCATGCAGGTGATCTACGGTTAAAAATGGCAACCCAATAGCTGATACTTTCTGCTCGACAATATCGACCAACATGCGGCTCGCAATATCACCGGCAGCATGCCCTCCCATACCATCAGCAACGACCCATACCCCTTCTTTTTGCATCGCTAAGCAAGCATCTTCGTTATAAGTACGTACCTTTCCTGAGTGTGATTGTGTGAATGAAAAGTAATTCCATTTCTTGTTTTGCATTACCATCCCCATTCTTCCCAACACCCATCCAATAAAGCTGAAAACTGACTAACCAAAGGTAAACCACTCGAAATAACACTACATTCAGGCACCTGCTCAGAACCATTCGTCCACCATACACAGTAACGACCAAAACGCTGCTGATAGGCGTGATGCAGTAATTGCTCAGCATTCGCTGCCTCTGCCGCTATCGTATGACGATCGCTTTCCATTAATATTTGTAGCGGTTCATCCTGTTGAATGACATCGTGATGCCAACATGCTTGCTGAGTGGTTTCTACCCAAACGGCAAGATCCACTTCGTCGTCAAGCACTTGCAAAATATGTTCTTCAGCCTTGATGCTCCATTTTCTATTAAGCAAAAAATCAATAGGGGCTTGATCTATGGGTGTCGCTAACGAGAAATAAAATTGTCGGCCGACACTATCAACACTGGGCATCAAGCTGCCGATCATGGCTTGTTCTCCACACACATTTGGTGAAAAAGCAAAGTGCCAAATCGGGCCTGTCATATAATACTCAAGCCATGATTCTTCAAGCTGCTCCCGGCTAACGGCCATCGCAGCTTGTAGCCATTCACTCCAACCATTCGCGAATCCTGTCGCCAATCCTGATTGAATAAAGTCGCCACGTTGCGGTACTTTTCCAAAGTAACCAAAACCCGGTTTTATAGCGTGACTGGGCATGAGAAATGCTCCATATCACGAGACCAAAATGGATTAATCGCACTGTTTGGTATTAACTCGAGTTGCGCTTTATTTCCTTTTAGATCCACAACCAAAATGTTGTCTTTTCGCGATTTTGGTCGTGCTTTTAATGATTTATCTAATAAACGGAATAAGCCCCAACTACCACCATAAGATTCAGTAACAACATGGCCTGTTTGCGGTGGTGTAAAGACCACCCGAGTCTGACCAACACCAGGCCAATACAAGGTTTTTGCGCGAGTAGGGCCGTGCTGGTATGTCACAGCCTGCCGTCCGACTTCCAGTTTGAAGTGGCTAATGTGCTGGTCTAAATAAATCGGCTTAATACCAAAACTTACTTTGGCCTTTTGACTACCGACATCAAAAAAGGCTTTACGGATCGTTTCGGCTTGAGCAAAAACTTGCAGACTTTCTTCATTTAAACCAATTGATTTATCAAACCGCCACTGGCGCTTAGATTTATCCACAAATGGCGCTAAATACTGCTTAAAGAAGCTATCTAGTGTGCCGTTATAGCCAAAGAAACGTTCAAAATCTTTCAGTGGTAAATCTTGAGATGACTTAGGATCAAATGGGTACTTCCCTTTAATTAACGTCTGATACTCTTTTAATACCGTCGACTTCCACACGTCATTAACATGTAGCTGCGAACCTTTTTTCGCTAACTTAGATGTTTGGGAAGATATATTCCCCAGCCAGCTGGAAAATGGATAAGGCAAATTCGCTCGTGCGGTTTTCATCGCAGCGCCAATCGTGCGGGTATTGCTCTCACCTAATAAACTTTTATAGGCAATACGCTCGTTATTACCTGAGCTTGTCAGCTCAGCCAGATAATTATTTAAGTGCACAAATGATTCATGAACCGCTTCAAGCTGCGTCTCTGACACATTTAAGAGCTCGCCAAAGGCATCTTCAACTTCTTTACCCGGCAACGTAATTTCGGTCTTACCAAGATCGGATGGCAAAAAACGTTTAATGCGCTGTTTCTGATTATGCAGCGCAGCATTCGCAACGCTTGAGGCAACTTTCCCTGCAACTTCTGCTTCTTCACTCACCTGTATTTTGGTGAGGCGCAATTGTTTTTGTGCCGCAGTAATCAAGGATTCAACCGGCCTTTCCGGGCCCGCTAAAATTTTGGCTTGCGATAAACCACGTTCAGCAGATAAATAGGGTTTCAACTGAAGGTCATTCAACAGTTGTGTCCATTCATAAATATAATCGCGGTAGTATTTAAACCTAACGTCTTTCACAACATGATCTATGTTGCCTTCTTTTAGCACTAACTCATCACCGTACACCCAACTATCTTCCATCAAACGTTTCACCATTCGATTACTTTCAAGTTGGAACACACCATGGAAGCCGTTGTAGGTATAAAGGCCTGGGATCCCCATGCTAAGCGGTTTACCACTTTTTCGTTCGAAAATAGTCAGGCTTTGAGAGCCAAAAACATCGGTTAAACGAAATGAAGGAACATGGCTATCGATGTATTCCAATTTCAAACGCTGATAAGCACGTTCAGACAATGGCATCGCAGTTAACACTTTTCGAGCGCTGCCTACTGCGTCTTCATTCATGGCTACATTCAACACACCCGCTTTTTGCAAATTATTACTATGAGCAATTAATGAAGCACGTAAGGATTCATTAATTTCGCCAGGGTATGTACGGTCAAAATACGCTTCTAACCAACTCGTGACCTGCGTGGCATCATAATGCTGAGGTTGAAACAGCATCAGGTAGGTCTTTAACGTCTCGTACAAGTATTCGCGGTATTGCACATTGTCATGCATTTCTTTTTCAAGACCGGCCATCAAGAACTGTGCAAAGACCCCTTGCAGCGCTTGGTAATAGGCGGTGACAGCAGGTTGGCCTAACTTTTCACCTTGGTATAAGCCAAAGTGCTTAATGCTGTCTTCATTAAGCATGTAATGTTCAAAACCAGCAGGCAGTTGCTTCAGCTCATCCAGTGCGTCAACTAAACTCACCACATCCAAATCAGCGTTTAACCCATCGCCAACAATAGCCTGATAGCGATCTATCGCTGTCAAAGCGTTATCGACTAATGATTTATTCCACTGATAACTCTGCGTCCAAATGCCTCCCATAACGGCAATGACAGTACAACTCACGCCCACAACAGCACGATGTAGCCACCGATTTTGCTTTTGATGCACACGGTTCACAGTGCCAAGAAACTGCTCTTTGATGATCACATCTTCAAACAAACGTTTAATAAAGAAACCTTTCGCTTCTCCACCTGCTTGGCGAAGTGGTACTTGACTTAGCCCTAACCCTCCAGAGGTTTCTTTCATGACACGATCAATCGGTACCCCTTCTTGAGTTGCACTCGCAATAAAGACACCACGCAATAAAGGCGGCTCTTCAAAGGCATTGGCGGCAAAAATCTCTTTTAAAAAATCATCTGCAGCTGCTTGTAGTAAACGCAACTGTTTCGGAAATTCGTAAATAAGCGTACGTTTATCGATGTCACGCTCAGAGCTCAAACGTGCATTCATCTTTTCAAGTAAATGCATTAATAAATGGTGGAACTCTTTATTAAATAGGCCCACCACACCTTTTTCAGAATCAGGAGCCGATTCTGGAAAAGTGACGCCCCAAATTTGCTCTCTTTCTTCTGGTGTAAGATCAGCAAAGAACTCATTGAACCCAGCAATCAAATCGGCTTTGGTCAAAATCACATACACAGGGAATTGCATGCCAAGCTGGTTTTTCAGTTCGAGAATGCGCTGCTTGATTGCCCGCGCATGCAAATTGCGCTCAGTTCGGGTTTGAGTCAGTAAATTGGCTAGGCTGACCGTAATAATCGCGCCATTAATAGGTCGACGTGTACGGTGCTTTTTCAGCAAGCCTAAAAAACCAAACCAAGCACGTGAATCTTGATCTGTATTACTATCTTGAGTGGTATAACGTCCTGCGGTATCTATCAACACGGCTTTATTGGTAAACCACCAATCGCAATAACGTGTTCCACCAATGCCGGCTAATGGATCATTGCCAAGGCTTTCTTGCAGTGGAAACTCCAAACCTGAATTTTGTAATGCTGTTGTCTTACCCGTACCTGGCGGGCCAATTAATATATACCAAGGCAATTGATAAGCACCGCCTCCACGCTTTCCTGACGTTTTACTCATGACATCAAGTGCCTGCACGATGCGAGAGCGCAGTGTATCTATCTCTTGTTGCGATGCGGCATCGGCTGGATTAGCGTCATCACCATCGAGCAACGTTTTAACGGTTTGCTCATTTTGTTTTTTGCTTTTTGCCTGATGAACAATATTGTAAAAACCCCATAGCATTGCAAAAACGAGTAGGACGACTAAACGCGAAACAGGGCTGCTTAAAGGCTCAGATCCTGCAATAGCAACTAACGGGCCACCGAACCAAATTAATAAAGATAATGCGACAAGCCCAAGTAAAGTGATCACCCACTTTTTACGGAAAATATCAATCAATGCACTACACATCCGCTTAATAAACATCATTACTTCTCAGCCCTGCGTTGTTGATATAGAAGATCGATTTCGACACGACGGTTACTCGCTCGATTTGCATCACTGGTATTGGGTTGGCGAGGATTGGCATCACCTTGTCCTTCTGGCCACAAACGCCCACGAAGCTCAGTGCCCATCGCTAGCACATTGGCCACTGATGTCGCTCGCGCTAGGGAAAGATGCCAGTTTGAAGGGTATTTGCTGGTGAAAATTGGCCGATCATCAGTATGACCAACAATCATCACTCGCCCTGTGGTTGATTCAAGCGCGTGAGCAATTTTAGATAGCACAGGCATAACGGAGGCTTGGATCTCATTACTACCAGAGGCAAACAACTCGCTGGATTTAATAATAAGGCGAATGCGATCTGGGTGTTTTTCAAATTCGAGCAACTCTCGCTCAACTTCTGATTGCAGCAATTGTTGTAGTTTTAACGCAGCAGGATCTTGGTAATATTGCACCGAAGATTCATCAATATGATCGGGCACTAAGCTACTAAGCGATTGAAAAGCTGGATTGGAATAAGCATTAATATTGTAATTGAACCCCATATACATAGAGAGCATCAATAAACCAAAAAAGGAGCCCGTCACCCATAGAGGGATCCCACTATGCGTTTCACTTCCCCCTAATACATTTGCTTGCCAGTCTGGCGATAAGAGCGGCTGTTGCTTTCCTTTAACTTGCGCCAACGCTTCCGATACTTGCGAACGGTAGGCTTGTAACTTTTCTTCACCACGCTCGGCTATTCGTAGCTTACCTGTAAACCCCAGAGCTAAACACAAGTGTTGCAGCTCAAGCCGTTGATAATATTGGTGAGGTTGTAATAATGCGTTATCAAGCAATGAATAAAAGTATTCTCCTCCCCATGTTTCAGCATGAAAAACCGACAATAAACTTTCTGAACGCCATACCGACTGCTCACCCCAAGCAGTATTCAGCACCGTTTCATCTAAAAACGAACACAAACAGTATCGGGCCGCTTCAATGTCATCACTCGCGACCGCTAACCCACGCAATTGGTTTTCATATTCACGCACTTTTTCAATGCAGGTCTGACGCAAAAAAGCGACATCGCTATGATCGTGAGTTGAACGAATTTGGCCTATTAACGACAAAATACCACTAGCTTGATCTACTAATGGGTTCTCCCCTAAAGATGGCAACCGACGCGTGCTGGTACCTTTACTCGCTTGCATCACAAGTACCGTTTGATTTAAATCTGCCTCGGTGACGGCTTCTGACTTACTCTGAGGCGCACTCTTTTTACGCTTACCTGGCTGAGGCTTCAAAACAGTTTGATCGGACATATTCAACACCACTTGCTAACTTATTGACTCACTGACCAGCACTGCAGGCTTAATGACGGGTAATTACCAGATAAATGAATAGCAATTCCACCACTGGCGGCTAAACGAGCCCAGTAGTCATTACTCTTATCCAGTTGGAAATAATGGAAGCCAGCATGGTATGGAACCTGTCGTGGTGCGACAGGCAACGCATCAACAGAAATTCCTTGCAGTTGGTTATTAACCAGATCACGGATATGCTCAACCGGACCAATTTTCACTTGGGCAGGGAAGCGCTTTCGTAGCTCTTCTGGTTCAATATCCGCTTTAACAGCCAATACAAACTGGCTTGTTGCCAGTAATTTTTTATCAGGTACCGAAGCGATATGAATACCAAATTTCGTGGTTTCAATAGGTATCTGAATGGCTGTTTGTTCAAGTACAGTACTGAGGCAGTGATTGAGTGCGTTCGATAACTGACTAAAGACTTCCGATAGTCCTTTATGCGTATATACAGGCAGTTCTGAAGGACGTTTTCGGCTACTGGCATAAGTTGCAAGCTCACCGGCCATACCATAAAGTAACTGACAGATCGTTTCTGGGTGTGTGCCTTTAATTGTTGAGTAATGCTTTAGCACTGGTTCATAACGATTTAGCGTCTGTAGCATTAAAAAATCAGCAATGGATGTTGCATTGCCTTGCGAGTGATTTAAACGGCCAGCTAACGTATCTGCACGTAATTTAATCTTACCAACTAAGCCTGTAAGTAAACTTTGAATATTAGGATTAAGCTGCGCATTCAATGTTGGTGGAATAAAGTTTTTATCTAAAATAATATTCCCTTCATCCGTAACTTCAATAACACGAGCAATGGGTAACGTATAGAAACCTGTCAAGCGCTCACTGTCTAATTTTAACTCTACAGTTAACGAGGCTAATTGAAGAACTTCCTCACCCAAATTACCGCTGGTATCAACAATTGTTTGATCCTTAAAGTGATAGCGTGTTACTTGATTATCACCCAAGGTTGAAATAGTTGTAGCATTTGCCTGTTCAATAGGAATAGCAAGAACAATCACTTTATCTTTTGTATTTTTATCTATTTTAATTGGTTCTGGCAATTGATCACGTTGCGGTGATAATAAAACACGGCTATCAGGCATGACGGCATTTATTTTTTTAACAGCAAATGCACTCTGAGCTAATAATGACTCATCAATTATTAACTCTACGACCCCCCAAGGGTATGCTGTTAAGTGGCTCGCAAAGCTTGAACTTTCATTTAATATATAGCGCTCTTGCTGTTGAAAGTGCTGCGGTCTTAAAAACATTCCTTCACACCAAGCAACACGTTCCCAGTTACTCATAAATGACCTTACTCTATAAAACAATTACGCAAATGATTAATAAAATGGATGATATACAAGTCAACAAATTAACGAAAAACCCAATATTAATTTACTGGGTTCACTTCTCATATTTTGATTAAGCTTTATCTATATGTATTGATAATTTATCAACAATCAGCTTATAGGTATTGTAGCCTTTATGATCAATTTCAATCACTTCTCGCCACTTCGAATTTTCTAGATCGCGATAAGCAACAACAATACCGACATACCGACTCCCTGGTGCCATTTTAATATCATAAGACAACTCTTCACTTGGCGATAAAGAAAGCGTATCTTGAGAGACTAAATCAGGACCAAAAATTTTATCTGCTTCATCATAAATCATGAAAAAGTCTTGGTTTTCAAATATTGTTTTAGATTGCAACTCATAGATTTTCACAACGACAGGAGAAGCTCGTCCATTCAAATCAGGGTTGACTCTATTACTTACCGTAAACTTTAATGTTGTATACGGGTCGACAACAAGATTGGCAACGCTGCATCCATTTAAAGAAATGGCCATTAATGTAGCAAAGACAAACAATCTGATAGTATTAAGCATAATTACTTTTCTCCTATTCCTTTTAAGCTCGCTTCATAATGCTTTACAAAATCATCTAAATAGAATGGCTGCTCTTGGCGTAGGTCATCTTCTAATTCATAAAATAAGGCTTCATAACGCTGCCAATTATTCGCTTTTTGCTTGGAACCGAACCAACTCGCTAATAACCCTTCAGGGCTTTCAATGCTGTTAACTCGATTGGGCTCCAACGCAGCCATAACCCCTTTAACCGCCCCTTTTGTGCCATAGACCATCGCTTTTTCATGTTGATCGATATCTGAAAAAGCTTCTTTAATTGCTCTTGGTGCAGAAAGAAAGCTAGGCGATTTTCTGTGATATAGATTGTGAATCGCATCTTCGAAATTGGCAGAAAACTTGAGCGGGTTATTTTCTTGGCGCTTAAATGAAGTATGCATCAATCGGTTAGTTTGCTTAAAATCCGCCCGCTTTTGCAGTGTTGACATAAGACCAGTAAGTAGTAAGCACATACTTTCACCCATTTCGAACCACCACTGCTCATCCATCTCAGGATGAATTTGGTGTCCCTGCACCTTCATACCATCGATAAATGCGTGCAAGAGCTTAGCTTCGTCACCTTCCGCTAGCATATTTAAGGTATTAACAGGTGTCTTCTTTGATGGGGTGGGCTTTGATGAAATAGAAGTATTCGCCTCTTTTACTAACCCTTTCGGTGTGCTTTTTGGCTCAGGGATTTTTTGAATCGCTTCAGGCGTATTTTCGACCACTTCCGCTTCGATCTTTTCAGCTGCTGGAGATGAAAGAGGTGCTTGGTCATTAGACTCAACGGCAGCATTCTCTTTTAATAAAACACTCCAATCTTCAGGAATACTTTCATTAAATTGCATTAAATCGATATTTTCATTCTTAGGCGAAGTAAAGCTATCATTTACATCACCAATGTAAACTTCATTATTAATATCTATTTCTTTTTCTTTATTTACATCATGCTCACTCATTAAATCTTTCGAAGAAATAGCAAGAGCACGAGTATTAGTTAACTCTGATTGTGTTGACGTAACACTCGATTCTATTTCTTCGGAGATTAACTCTTGAACTTCAATCTCATAATCACTTAGCGATATTATATCACCCAGAGATAATTCATGATGGTTATTCTTACCCAGCGGTTCAACACTACGATTAATGAATAAACCATTTGTTGACAAGTCTTTTATCATTAAACGCCCAGCAGATTTTTCAATCACTGCATGTCGACTTGAAATAACACGATCAGGGTCAGGTAGAATCCAATCACATAACTCAGCGCGACCAATGTAAATAGCTGCATTTTCTTTAACGCTATCTAAAGTCTTAACGGCATCTAATTGAGAGGTATAGCGGTGATAGCTAATAATTGAAAGTTGAAAATCCATAATAAACCCATATCTTTAAGCTTATTAACTTAAAGATCAATAACGGAACATGAAGAGTGCTTTATTATGTATATTCGCAGAGTCTCATCAATGAGTTTTGTTGCTTATCATAAATAATTGAGAGGCAAACTTTATTTTTCATTCTATCAATTACATGAGTTTCAATTTCACTTCGGGCTGATAACAAATAAACAGAAAATAATGATTGCACTCCTTTTTACTAAATATATTATCACCACCAAATAGAATTGGAGACATCTCATGGTAAAGAAAACAGAAATCAATAATGCACAGCCACATAAAGACATACACCATGAGACAGAAACAAGTGATGATTTAAACAATAAAACAGTGGTTCGAAGTCATCATGAACCACAACCCAACAAAAAAACACAAGAAGCCGTCACCTCAAATAACAGTGACAGCGACTTAATTAATATGGTGATAAAAGGTCGTTACCGTATTGAGTCACGCATTGGTAATGGCGGTATGTGTAATGTCTACCGAGCAACAGATCTTTTATTAGAAGCGGCAGGTGTCGCTAATCCCTTTGTCGCCATAAAAGCACTACAAAATGAATTTATCAATCAACCTGATGCCGCTAAAGTATTAATCCATGAAGCACAAACAACGCAAAAGTTAAGTCACCCAAATATTATTCGCGTGTACGATTTCGGTATTGATAAAAAGATTTACTATATCGTTATGGAATATCTTGATGGTGAAACGCTTGATGTTGTTATTCAACGTTCACGCCCTCATGGTTTGCCTTATAAGCGCGCAATTTCGTTGCTTGATCAAATGATGTCAGCACTCAGTTATGCACATAAAAATGGTGTTGTTCACGCCGATCTCAAACCAAGTAACATCATGCTGACACGTGATGGGGATATTAAGGTTTTCGACTTTGGCATTGCTAAAAAAACGGGCTTAAATCACGACCAATACGCAGCGGTTCCGCAGGGTGATGATGTCGAGTTTGGTGGTTACACCCCTAACTATGCCTCAGTTGAATTGTTAAATGGTAATCCACCAAGTATCAAGGATGATATCTTCGCACTCTGCTGCATCTGCTACGAGCTATGTTCAAGTAAGCACCCTTACCACCGTAAACCCGCAGATGTTGCATTAAAAGAAAACATTCAGCCTTCTCGCCCTAAACACTTGAGCCCATCAAAGTGGCGTACCGTTCAGCAAGGTTTGGCGCTAGATGCCAATAAGCGGCTTGATAATATTGAAGTGATCCAGGCGCAATTGCACAAACAGCATAAGCCCGTCGCAATGATGTTAGCTGCCATTTTGGGTTTAAGCTCTGTACTCGGTTATGTGTTCTATCAACAGAAAGAAACTATCTCTGATTTAACTACAGCTATTAATCAGTTACAAACAAGCATCCAAGATCAGAAACAACTTAATTACTTAAAACCTCGAGAGATCATTGAGCAGTTACCAGAGCTCGCAGAACAGCACCCTATTATCTCTCAGGGCCTACTGCGCGATAAGCAAAAAGCGATTCTTGCCTTATATGAACATAAGATTGATCAGATCTTTAATAGTCGCACCAACCACTATCCTAATTACTACGCAATAGAAGCTGAACTCGCACAAGCGCATAAGCTCTACCCAGACTCTCATGCTTTGAATATTCTGAGTACCGACATTTCAACCAGTTGGCAATCAACACTTGATGTCATCACTAACCGCATTAACACTGCATTAGAAAAGGGAAGCTATAGTGACACTGAAGAAGCAAGTATTTACCAGCTGCTCACTCAGCTTCAAACCTTACGTCATGACGCTACATTCAAGCCAACATCGTTAGCAGAAGAAACTTTCGCAGCACAATTTGCGAAAGCAATGAAGGCTCATGATGTCGACAGCTTGGAGAGTTTAATTAAAGTTGGCGACACCTTCTTTGCTTACCGAGAAGGGACACAAGATCAAATCCAGCAAGCGAAGCTACTTAAGCAAGCCATTACGCACTTAGATATGTTCCGTGCAGCGAAAAACCAAGGATTACCCGCCCCTTTCCCATATGAGTCCGCAGAGCTTTTATACGCGCCTAAATTTGCAAGCTTCAACCAGCGTCTGAAAAAAGTCAGAACGGAGTCGAAGCTAGATGCTTTATTAAAGCAAGTTGATAAAGTTGCCTTAGAGTTACCAGCAGATTTCTCTTCATTGATTAGCATTCGGTTAGCCAGTGCCAACCAATACCTAGATTTCTCTGAAAAATGGCAGCAAAAAAGGAAGCAGCGTGCAGCGCGTGATGCAATGAAAAAAGCAACGCATCAATTTAATTTAGTTGAAAAGGCGCGATCAAACTCTTAATTAGAAACCAACCACTCTGAAGTGACCCATAAGATCAGGCAGCAGCAATTAGGGACACTTCAGAGTGACAATTAACCGTGAGCTTACAGGCTCGTTCCCTCTGCACATTGATCGGTTTTTGCTGCACAAATAAAATCATTCTGATGCAGACCTTTGATCGAATGACTCCACCAGCAAACCGTCACTTTTCCCCACTCTAGCGTTATTGTAGGATGATGAAACTCGGCCTCTGCAATTTCAGCAACTTGATTACTGAACGCCCAAGCTAATTTGAAGTTTTTAAACTGGTATTCACGCTCTAACTGCAAAATCCCGTCACGATCCATCACTTTCCAATCAGGAATATTCACTCTCAGTTTTGCTATTTCGGCATCATCGACAGGCTGAGCATCCACCTGACACGCTTCACATTTCAATTGATGTAGTGTAGACGTCATGAAAACATTCCTTGTGTAAATACATACTGGGTTCTAGCTAATTTCATAAGTATAGAAACGCCTTGTAGATTAGGCTGATTTCAAATGCGGGTCTTGTTTCTCTGAGGGTAGCTTAGGTGGGTAAAGTGGCGAATGTAGCCCGAGCTGTTTGGCTTGATGAACCATGGCCATAATATCTTGCTGAGCCAGATCATACAGTTGCGCAATAGAAGACAACTTGAAATATATGGGCTGCATAATATCGATCCGATAAGGTGTTCGCATTACCTCAATAGGATCAAAGGCACTTATCTGCGCTTTCTCTGCTGTCGCATCACTTGCCATTGCATATTCCGTCTCAGCCGGAGAAGACAAGATCCCTCCACCGTAGATCCGTAGCCCTTGCGGTGCTTGCAATAAACCAAACTCCACCGTAAACCAATATAATCGCGCTAAATAAACCCGATCTTGACTCGATGCCGCTGCGCCAAGTTGACCATAGGAATGCGTAAAAGCCGCAAACGCAGGATTAGTTAACATGGCGCAATGCCCAAAGATTTCATGGAAAAAGTCAGGTTCTTGCAAATAATCGAACTCTTCCCTACGACGCAGAAAAGTCGCAACAGGAAACTGCTTATTAGCAAGCATGGCAAAAAAACGGTCAAAATTAATCAGTGCAGGCACTTCAACACATTGCCAGCCCGTCGTTGCAAGCAACACTTGGTTAATATCGTGCAACTGAGGCACGCGAGCTTGTGGAAGATCAAGCAAAGCCAACCCTGCGCAGTACTCATCACACGCTCGGCCTTGTATGCAGCGAAGTTGACGAGTCATCAAATCATGCCAAACACTATGTTCATCATCACTCCAATGAATCACGCCGTTGGCATCGGGTTGCTTGGAGACATACTGAGTTAAACTTCCCATAAAATACCCTTATTGAGCATGGTGCCGCACATATTCGCACTGACAGATGCGCGCTTATTATTATCTCTATCATTAATGGTAGGAAGTTTCAGCGCAGTTAGAAAAGCCAGAATTAAGAAAGCCAGCGCACAACATGTAACATTTTATTTACAATCTGCTTTTTATAAATGCAAAACGTTTTACTCAAACATTTTGCCTTGTTAAGTCTGTAAATGACGTCCAATCGACTCACGTTCCCAAACGAAGGGCGCCCTCCCTGTAAATCTATTCGCACAACAAGCCGTCCATATCCCTTTCGATACGGCTCATAACCTCACGAAGACACGCTTGCTAACCTTGCCTGTTTGCGGACTCTCAACCAAAGTTAAGACAGGCATTCAACTATTTGTGAGGATCACGGAATGCGCCAATGGTTTCAATTTCCCATCGTTGAAGGCGATGCGTCACATCAAGCACACTGCGATTTACCGCCAGAAACGTATGAGCGTGAATGCGGTAAAGAAGGGTTCTTTGGCCCAGCCAGTCACATGTATCACAAGCACCCACCTACGGGCTGGATCGAGTGGGAAGGAGAGCTGCGCCCTCGCGCCATAGACACCAATAAGATCGCCGTTGAAAGTCAGACACCGTGGGATGCTTCATTACTGCTCTATAACGAACAAGTAAAAATGCGCCTATGGCGGACCCAAACACACATGGATCACTTAGTGCGTAATGGTGATGGTGATGAGGTGCTATTTATTCATCAAGGCAGCGGGGATTTATATTGCGATTATGGCCATTTAAGCTTTCGAGATGGTGATTATATCGTGCTGCCAAGAGCCACCAGCTGGCGGGTAGAAGTCAATGAACCCGTGTCTATGCTGATGATCGAAGCCACCAACAGTAGTTACCAAATGGCCGAACGAGGATTAGTGGGCCAACATGCAGTTTATGATCCCGCAATGCTGGAATATGCGCGGATTGATGAACCATTTTTAGCACAACAAAACAGTCAGCAGCAGTGGCAAGTCAAGCTCAAGGCACGCCAAGGCTTAAATACTATCACCTACCCATTTAATCCATTGGATGCCCAAGGCTGGAAAGGGAATCTAACCGCGTTCAAACTTAATTGGCGTGACATCAGGCCATTGATGAGCCACCGATATCACTTACCACCATCTGCACATACCACTTTTGTTGCCAATGGATTTGTGATTTGTACCTTTGTCCCTCGCCCCATAGAGAGCGACCCTCACGCCTTAAAGGTGCCTTTTTTTCATAATAATGATGATTACGACGAAGTGCTTTTCTACCACAAAGGTAATTTTTTCAGCCGAGACAATATCGAAGCTGGGATGATCACACACCACCCTTGCGGCTTTTCACATGGCCCTCATCCCAAGGCTTTAAAAGCAAGCGTTGAACAACCTAAAACGCAAACCGATGAAGTCGCTGTCATGATAGATGCGCGCTTTCCGCTCGATGTCGCAGAGCTGCCGCATGGTGCTGAAAACAAGGACTACGTCCACTCATGGCAGCAACAAGGTTAACGGCCTATCATCAACCGTTTTCGCTACCATTTACAATGTAAACCGATACGAGGAACTTATTGTGAAATTAGCCTCTCTCAAGCAAGGTCGTGATGGTCAACTTATCATCGTATCCCGCGATTTAACCCGTGCCATACATGCACATGATATTGCACCGACTCTGCAATTTGCACTCGATAATTGGCCCCATGTTGAAGCGGATTTAGCCCATTTATACCGCAACCTGAATAATGACGATGCCCCAGACAGCTTTGTGTTCAATCCAGAACGCTGCGCCTCTCCATTACCACGGGCGTATCAATGGGCCGATGGCAGCGCGTATGTTAACCATGTCGAATTAGTACGCCAAGCCAGAGGCGCCGAGATGCCTGACAGCTTTTGGACTGATCCTCTGATGTACCAAGGCATGTCTGACCGGTTCTTAGGACCAACCGATGACATAGAAGCGGCAGACGAAGCATGGGGGATCGATTTTGAAGGCGAGATAGCAATAGTGACCGACGATGTTCCTATGGGGTTGCGCACAGAAGAAGCCCACGACCATATTCGGTTATTGATGCTGGTAAATGATGTCTCGTTAAGAAACTTAATCCCTAATGAACTGGCGAAAAATTTTGGTTTTTTTCAGTCCAAGCCCGCCTCTAGCTTCTCCCCTGTAGCTGTCACCCCAGACGAACTTGGCAAAGCATGGCATGACTACAAACTTCACCACCGCTTACACGTGCACCTCAATGGTCAATTATTCGGTCAACCGCATGCTGGTACCGACATGACATTCAACTTTGCCGAACTGCTCCAACACATAGCTAAAACGCGTCATGTGAGTGCAGGCTCTATTATCGGTTCAGGCACGGTTTCGAATAAAGACCGCTCGCAAGGATCATGCTGTATAGCAGAAAAACGTATGTTGGAAACCCTAGAACACGGTGAAGCACAAACCGATTTTATGCACTTTGGCGACACGGTGCGTATCGAGATGTTCAACGAGGCGAACGAATCCATTTTTGGCGCCATCGAGCAACGTGTAGTTCGTTATCAACACACCTATCTTGACGAAGACTTAAACCATCACGCTGTGCATCCATCAACCAAACGTTAACCGTATTACTAGATTCTCAGTGGGAAGATTGATGAAACTCTATGATTACTACCGATCGTCAGCGTCTTATCGGGTACGTATCGCACTTCACCTCAAGGGGCTGAGTTATGAGACTGTGCCAATCTCTTTGATTGATGGCGAACACCAAGGCGATGATTATCGCCATACCAATCCGAATCAACGCGTACCAAGCCTAGAAAATGAACATGGGCCATTAGGGCAATCCCTTGCGATCATTGAGTACCTTGACGAAATCTACCCAGCCCCCAAACTGCTCCCCAATGACCCGTGGCAAAAAGCGCAATGTCGCTCACTGGCGATGCTTATTGCTTGCGATATTCACCCGCTGAACAACTTACAAGTGCTCAACTACCTCAATACAGAGTTAGGAGTTAATCAAAACGAAAAAATGGTGTGGTATCACTATTGGCTCAACCGAGGGTTTTCCGCTTTTGAGCAACTCTTGATGCAACGCACGACGCCAACGGATTTTTGTTGTGGTGATCAACCGACCCTCGCCGATCTGTGCCTGATCCCACAAATTTACAATGCGCGACGATTCAATTTTGATTTAGCTCCCTTTCCACTCATTAATGACATAGATCGCACTTGCCAATTGTTACCCGCTTTTCAGCTTGCTCATCCTGACCACCTAGATAAGGAATAGTTATGGCGGCATCAGATGCAAAAACACCAAAAGACGAGGGCGTAATAAGCTGGCAGCCAAGCAAAACGCGAATGCAAACTAGCTTGCTGTATCAATTCATGGTGGATGTCAGTCGCCGTCAAAACAGGCTCTTTCACGATTATCATCAGCTCCATCATTGGTCAGTGACCGACAGTGAACAATTTTGGGCGACAGTGTGGGATTTTTGCGATGTAAAAGGGACCAATATGGGGACGGGAAAAACGGCTAGTATAGGTATAGCTGAACAGCATTCCCCCATCAGTCAGTGTGATCCCTCTTCCGCCATGCCAGCAAAAGACACCATCTGGTTTCCCAATGCTCGCCTTAATTTTGCCGAAAACTTATTAAAAGGTTGGCAGCAACAACCACAGGAAGACGCGATTGTCTTTTATTGTGAAGATGACGATGCGTTAACGCAGCGGGTAAGTTGGCAGCAGCTATACCAAGACACCGCCTTATTGGCTCAATACCTTACAAAGCAAGGTGTCCAACAAGGCGATGTCGTCGCAGGCTATTTGCCCAATATTCCTCAAACCGTGATGGCCATGCTAGCCACAGCCTCACTTGGCGCGATTTGGACCTCAACCTCCCCCGACTTTGGGGTCGAGAGCGTGGTCGAACGATTTGGTCAAACAAAACCGAAAGTCTTATTGGCTGCCGATGGTTATCGTTACAGTGGAAAAATGCACAGCTGTATCAAGCCGATTCAGCAATGCCTCGCACAGCTACCCAGTGTTGAACTGCTTATTATCATCCCCTACCTGTCGACCGAGATGCCAGTAGTAACACTACCCACTATCACGCTAATCTCTTGGCCACAGATCATCGAGCAAGGCACTGAAGACACCCCGCACCAGCTTGAATTTACTCCAGTACCTTTCAACCACCCTTTGTATATTTTGTATTCCTCGGGGACCACAGGTAAACCCAAGTGCATTGTTCATAGCTGTGGTGGCACCTTATTGAATCACCTCAAAGAACACCAACTTCATTGCAATATAAAGCCGCTTGATCGCCTGTTTTATTTCACTACATGTGGCTGGATGATGTGGAACTGGTTGGTGACTGGGTTAGCCTCTGACGCCACGATTATTCTGTATGAAGGATCGCCCTTTTATCCTAATGGCGACAGGCTCTGGCAACTGGTTGACGACGAGAACATCAGCTTATTCGGCACCTCGGCGAAATATTTGGAAGCCTTAGAGAAGCAAGGTTATCAACCTCGCCACCAGCATAACTTATCCTCGTTAAACACCCTATGCTCAACAGGCTCTGTGCTTGCACCTGAACAATTTGATTTCGTCTATAGCCATATAAAATCAGATCTACAACTGGCATCAATTTCAGGCGGGACCGACATTTGTGGCTGCTTTGTAATTGGCAACCCGCTCACCCCTGTTTACCGCGGAGAGTGCCAAGGGGCCGCACTGGGTATGGCCGTCGAAGTCTTTGGCCCCAATGGCGATCCCGTACTCAATCAGCAAGGCGAATTAGTCTGTACCAATAGCTTTCCCAATCAACCAATTGGCTTTTGGGATGATCCGACAGGCGAGCGTTATCATCATGCTTACTGGGATACCTATCCCAATGTGTGGCATCACGGTGATTTTGTTTGCCAACATACTCACTCGCAGGGAGGGTTTACCTTTTTTGGCCGCTCAGATGCCGTGCTTAACCCTGGCGGAGTGCGTATTGGCACCGCAGAAATTTACCGCCAAGTGAACCCGCTAGCTGAAATCGTTGACTCTATTGTAATTGGTCAACAATGGGGAAATGATGTTCGGGTGGTACTCTTTGTTCAGCTACAAGCAGATCAGGTACTGGATGATGCGCTTAGGCAGACAATTAACGCAAGGATCCGTCAACATTGTTCACCTCGTCATATACCTGCTGTCATTGTTGCCGTTACCGATATTCCCCGCACCAAATCCGGCAAATTAGTCGAACTGGCGGTTAAAGAGGTAGTCGAAAATAGAAAAGTAAATAACCTCGGAGCATTAGCAAACCCTGCCGCGCTTGCGGAATTTAGAGATCGACCTGAATTAAGTAAATAACAATCAGATCAACAAAATATCGAGAAGATCACAGAAGTCACTGGGCTTCTTTTGGTATGCCATAACAATCGCACTAAGCTTTAGGTGAGTTTATTGTTAATAAAGTGCCTATCCGCCTTTTGCATCCCCCAGCCTGTTAATCACAGACATAATAAAATATATGGAAAATCATTATGTTGTCTATTTTTGATATTTACAAAATTGGTGTTGGCCCATCCAGTTCGCATACCAATGGCCCTATGATTGCGGGCTATCAATTCTGTCAAAAAATCCTACCTTTGCTTGAGAATATTCATACTGTGCGAGTCGAGCTGTATGGCTCGTTATCCTTAACAGGTAAAGGCCACCACACTGACCGTGCCGTCTTTCTCGGTTTAATGGGCAACAGGCCCGATAACATTGATATTGAGGTAGCCAACAGTGAAATGGCAGCAGCAAAAGAGAACAACACCTTATTGCTTGGTGCACAAAAGCGGATACTTTTTGAGTTTGAAAACGACATTGTTTTCCATACCACTAACCTGCCTTTGCATGAAAACGGCATGACAATTACCGCTCTTGATGCTCAAGGCAAAACCATAAGCGAAGAAACCTATTACTCCATCGGTGGCGGCTTTATTGCAACAGCAGCTGAAATGTCTGGCCCCGCGTCAACCAATGAAGAATCGGTGGCATACCCCTTCAAAACCGCCGATGAAATGCTGGCAATGGCGGAGCGTGATGGACTCAGTATAGGGGCATTGGTTCAAGCCAATGAAATGACATTTAACGATACTAAGCATTTTAATGAACGTGCCGCTCAAATTTGGCAAATCATGTCAGATTGTATGCATCGTGGGTTCCAGCATGAAGGCATTCTCGAAGGCGGGCTACACGTCACCCGCCGTGCCCCTGCACTCTTAAAGCAGCTCGAATCCAACCAGCATATAGATAATGACCCTATGACCATTCTTGATTGGGTGAATTTATTCGCGTTTGCGGTAAGTGAAGAAAACGCCGCAGGAGGCCAAGTGGTGACATCTCCGACTAATGGCGCCGCAGGGGTGATCCCAGCTGTCCTGATGTACTACAACAAGTTCATCGCGCCATTAGACACCAAGCAAGTCAAAGACTTCCTTGCCGTATCTGCAGCGATTGGCATGCTCTACAAAACCAATGCATCCATTTCTGGCGCGGAAGTGGGGTGCCAAGGGGAAGTGGGCGTATCGTCGTCAATGGCAGCGGCTGGATTAACCTCACTGCGCGGCGGCAGTAATGAACAAATTTGCATGGCGGCTGAAATTGCGATGGAACATTCACTCGGCATGACCTGTGATCCTATCGGCGGCTTGGTACAGATCCCGTGTATAGAGCGCAATGCGATGGGGGCAATGAAAGCGATCAACGCATCACGAATGGCCTTAAAACGTAACAGTAAATCACTCATTTCACTCGATAAAGTCATAGAAACCATGTACCAGACAGGTAAAGACATGAATAAGAAGTACCGTGAAACCTCTTTAGGTGGGTTAGCCGTGATTCACCTCGCACCACCTTGTGAATAATGCGCATTGTTTTCGTCTTCTTTAGGAGGAAAGGCTACGTCTTTCCTTTTTTTAGCTCTTCTTTGTTCGCACCATCCACACTGGATTATTTTTGTTATACTATAACGTTTATTTTTCTCACTCAGTACGGACCTTATGAAGCGCATTCCTACTAATATCATCACTGGCTTTTTAGGTGCCGGTAAAACGACCTCGATTCTCTCTTTACTTGCTCGCAAACCAGAAAATGAAAAGTGGGCAATTCTAATCAATGAATTCGGAAACATAGGTGTTGATGGCGCCATCTTGGATCAACAAGGCGCATTAGTACAAGAAGTACCTGGCGGCTGTATGTGCTGTGTAGCAGGCTTGCCAATGTCGGTTGGGATCAATGCACTTTTAGCAGAAAAACCTGACCGCCTACTGCTTGAGCCAACAGGGTTAGGCCATCCGAAAGAAATCATCAATAAACTGACCACCGAATCATTTGCCAATTACATCGACTTAAAAGCCACCATTACGCTTGTTGATCCTCGTCACTTATCCGATACCCTGTATACCGATAATGACAACTTCCAAGATCAAATCGGCCTCGCGGATGTCTTGGTCGCCAACAAAGTCGATGAATGTGTCGAATACGACCTCGTCGCTTTCGACACCTTCGCCCAAGCGTGCCAACCGACCAAAGCGGCTATCGGTAAGGTTGAACAAGGTAAACTGGCGCTAGAATGGCTAGAACTGGATCGCATCGAACGCCCGGCAACACACAGCCACCACCATCATCACAGTGACAATGCGGTGCCATTGCCTGGCTTTGAACTCGCCCCTGGGCAAACTTATGTGCGTAAAGAAAATAGCGGCCAAGGCTACCGAAGCTGTGGCTGGTTCTTTGGTGCAGACCAAATCTTTGATTTTTCGCAAATGTTTAAGCTGCTTTCAAACATTAACGCGATGCGTGTAAAAGCCGTTGTGAATACTGAACGCGGTTGTTTTGTATTTAATGCTGTGAATCAAGTCGTCTCAGTGAGTGAGTTATCATTGGATGGTTTCGAATCACGCGTTGAAGTGATAGATAAAGACCTTCTGCCGTGGGATGAGCTTGAAACTATCTTGCTATCGATTGTGCAAAAATCGTAATTTGGTTGTCATATCGCTAAGATAATTAGGTATCTTCGATATCTTAGATTCATAGTAAAAAAGTTAAGACTATGATTGAAGAAAGAGCTTCTTTTGAAGCTCTTCCCTATGCCATGAAGCCAGTGTAGCTTCGCAAGGGCGTACAATCGCATTTATTACAGCAAGGAGCACCTATGCTAAACCCTGCTATCGCCAAAGCGGTGATCGATCACGCGCTGTTTCTTGGCGCAGACTTCGCAGAATTGTTTGTTGAACACCATCAATCCAGCTCTGTTGAACTCATTTCCGGTAACGTAGATAAAATTAATTCAGGTATCGATTTTGGTATCGGTATTCGCCTTTTCTTTGGCCACAAAGTGCTTTATGGCTACACCAACAGTACCGACGAAGATGAGCTTAAGCGCGTCACAGGGCTGCTTGCCGCCAAAGATAAACGCGAGCAAATTGCCCAAGCTGGCTCACTGAATCTAAACCGCTACACGAGCCAACATCACTGCCAGCACCCACTGGCACAAGATGCCAACCTAGAAGGTAAAATTGCCTTTCTGCGTC
Organism: Photobacterium kagoshimensis; assembly: GCF_050337045.1. Classification (NCBI taxonomy): domain Bacteria; kingdom Pseudomonadati; phylum Pseudomonadota; class Gammaproteobacteria; order Vibrionales; family Vibrionaceae; genus Photobacterium; species Photobacterium kagoshimensis. Next base: position 42,154 of record NZ_JAKJSO010000021.1, read on the forward strand.
AGGTGGATCATGCTGCTCGCCACGAAGATGACAAGATTTCACAATTTATTGGTCGTATTTTACAACGCGAACAACAAATTGAAATTTTTAACTCTAAAGGTCTACACATTGGCGATACACGTCACTACTCTCGTGTAGCAGCAACCGCAATTGCCCAAAACGGCAGTGAACAGTCTACAGGTTTTGAAGCACCGGGCGCACTAACGGGGTGGGAGTTCTTAGATACACTCAACGCAGAGCAGCTTGGCCAAGATGTCGCGAAACAAGCCATGGTTAAGCTGTATGCTGATCCTTGTCCATCAGGCGAAATGCCAGTGATCATCGGGAACGGCTTTGGCGGTGTGATTTTCCACGAAGCCTGCGGCCACTTACTTGAAACCACCTCTGTTGCCAAAAAGGCCTCTGTGTTCCATGACAAGATGGGCGAAATGATTGCTAACCCTTTGGTTAACGCCGTTGATGATGGCACCATGAGCAACGAATGGGGTTCCATTAACATCGATGATGAAGGTATGGAAACCCAACGCACACAACTGATCAAAGACGGTAAGCTCACCAGCTTTATGGTCGATCACATGGGCTCATTAAAAACAGGTTACGCGCCAACAGGCTCTGGTCGCCGCGAGTCTTACAAATATGCCCCAACTTCTCGTATGCGTAATACCTTCATTGAAGCGGGCAATAGCAGCCTAGATGAGATGGTATCGAGTGTCGAACACGGCATTTACGCCCAAAAAATGGGTGGCGGCTCAGTACAACCTGGGACTGGTGAATTTAACTTCGCAGTACAGGAAGCCTACCTGATTGAAAACGGCAAAATAACGAAACCCTTGAAAACAGCAACCTTGATCAGCACTGGCCCTAAAGTGTTGCAAGAAATTAGCATGATAGGTCAAGACTTCGCTCTAGCCGCAGGTATGTGTGGTTCAGTTAGTGGCTCTGTACCGACCACAGTCGGACAAGCTGCACTAAAAGTGGATAACATTCTGGTAGGAGGGGGCAACTAATGGCCGATTCAAACACACTACAACACGCCATCGATCAGGTACTAGAGCGGGTTCAAGCCGCTGGCGCTCAAGCCGATGTTATTGCTAACCGCAGCAATAACTTCTCACTCAAGGCTAACGCGGGTGAGCTAGACGAATACAAAGTCACCTCAGGCCAAGTGATTGGCGTTCGGGTGGTTAAAGATGCCCATGTTGCAACCAGCTATTCAGAATCACTTGAACCAGCAAGTTTGGATGCTATGGTTGAGCAAGCACTCACCAATGCTAAATTTACTCAAGCTGATGAACACCAAACCATAAGCTGTGTCGGTAGCCAATTAACCACAGATGTCGCAGAAATTTATCAGCAAGATGATGCAACCGCTGATGATAAAATCGCCCTCGCACTGGCACTTGAAAGTGGCGTAGTCGCTAAACCTCACGCTAAGAGTGCGCCGTACAATGGCTTCGGCGAATCCGACAGCCAAATCATTTTGGCTAATACCCAAGGTAGCTTATGTCAGCATCAAGAGCGCTCAACCTATTGCTACGCCTATAGCCTAATTGAAAAAGATGGCCTACAAGCCATGCACGGTGGCATGTCTTCAGGTCGCCGTTTTGATCAACTCAACCCACAGTACTGTATTGAGCATGGCTATGAGACAGCTTTTGCCTTGTTAGAAGGTAAGCCTATTGCCACCAACAACTACAGTGTCATGTTTGAGCTAAGTTGTTTAAGCAGCTTGTTTGGCGCCTTTGGCATGTGTTTGTCGGGCCAAGCGGCAATGAAAGGCATTAACCCATGGCGAGAAGCGCTGAACACTCAGGTTGCTAGCTCCCTGCTAACGGTGTCAGATATTGCGCTAGTCGAGGGTGGATCGGCGATTAAAGCCTTTGACAGTGAAGGCTTCGCAACCAAAGATACGATTCTGATTGGTGAAGGCCAGCTACAAAGCTTACTGCACAATAGTCACACGGCGAGCTACTTTGGCATTGAAAATACCGCCAATGGTTCGCGCTCAGCCAAAGGTGGCCTTGGTGTTTCTAATCGCCATACCGTTATCGCGACAGGGTCAAGCTCTGATGCTGAAGTCTCGGCAGGTGAATACCTAGAACTGGTTGAACTGCAAGGGGTGCATTCAGGCGCTGACGCGGTAAGTGGCGATTTCTCATTCGGTGCCAGCGGATTCTTATGCCGTGATGGACAACGAATCCAACCTGTCCGTGGTATTACGGTAGCAGGTAATTTCTACCAAATGCTAAAAGAGATCGATGCGGTGGGTAATACGCTGCAAAACGATTACGAGCGTGATTTCTTCGCGCCTAAAATCCGTTTTGCACGTTTGAGTATTGCTGGTAATTAAACAGCTAGGCCGACGTTAAACAGTTAGTTCATCGTCACATAAAACAACGCCCTGTAATCCATCATAGATTGCAGGGCGTTTTAGTATTCTAAATACAGTTTGCATATCCGATCACGATAATAATACCACGACATTGGCTTAACCAATCGCGATATCAGGATCGACCTCAAAGTAACTATTCACTGCACACTCTGAAAACTCAGCATCAATAAAGTCCAATACCGACTCGAGCGATTCAACTTGCCATATACATTGGCAGACCGCTTCATGACGATCAAACATTGCCGTCATCATGCACATCCCTGGAGGAGGGTTACGCAACTTCTCCCCGGCTTTTTTTTGAAAAAGCTCAGGGTCTAAAATCTCATGCTCAACGGCAACAAACATTCGATACTCCTCTCTCTGTATTCCATAAGTATAGAAGAAATAAGCAGCAAAACTGAGGACGTCATCGCGTTAAAAAAGTCCCTTTTACGACTCAAAACTAATCGCAAAAAAACAATACTACCAATAAGCAAATAAAAGCATTTATTTTACTTCAGTTAACAAACAAGTAGCCGATAAACACAACCAAGATTTCACATCAAACAAAAGATGCGATTCATACCCTCTTTGTGGAGAAATAGATGTTACATTCACTCAAAAAGCTATCAATACGTACTCAAATTCTGTTACCAACCCTAATTGCGACTACCCTGATCCTGCTATCGCTGGGTTTTGCACAAAACAATATCAGCTTGGTTGTTGATGAAATTAGCGAAACAACCAGCTCTGCACTTCACCATAAGGATGAAGTTGATGAACTCGTCGATCATGTATATTTAATGCGTATGGCCGCGGTTTATAGCCTTTACGATGAAGATAAAATGCGTAGCTTCCCCAAAATAATGGAAACTACCCGCCAAGATGCTCACAAAGTGCTGGCCGATTTAAGCCAGTTGCCAGAACTTGATGACGAAATTGCCGCGATAAAATCAGCCCTTAACGCCTATATCCATTTTGCGAATAATACGATGCTTCCAAGCCTAGAGAAGTATCAAACTCACACGATCAATGAGAATCAATACCGTTCAATAATCGCTCAATTTCGCGATACGGGTAATACGCTTGTCCTCTCAATGGACGCGCTGACGGAAGAAGTGACACGTGTTATTGAAGCTGAAATTGCCTATGAGGAAGCGCTACTTACCTCAACAGTGATGAAAGCGACTGGCCTAACAACCTTATTCCTCTTTGTGTCAATTGGCATCGCATGGTACTTAACAGGGATGATTACACGCCCGATCATCAACCTTCAAACAATCATGCGCCGTGTAGCAAAAGGTGAGCTGAATGTAACCGTTGAAGTAGACGGTGATAACGAAATATCTCACCTGTCAAACGACGTTAATACGACAGTTCATCAACTTAAAGTCACTATCGAATCATTAACACGTATCAGTGAAGATGTTGCCTCAGCATCGACAGAGCTGGCTGCAGTAATGGCACAGTCAGAAGTTCACTCAGAACAAGAGCGCATCGAGGTTGAGCAAGTCGCTTCTGCAGTCAACCAAATGTCAAGTACGGCACAGAACGTCAATGAGAACGCAGTCAGTGCCGATGCAGCAGCACAAGAAGCTAACAAAATGGCTCAACAAGGGCTAGACCTCTTTACTGAAAGCAGCGAAGCAGATGCGCAAATGGCATCTCAGCTCAATGAAGCCGCGCAAATGGTGACCCAACTTCAAGATCAATCAGAGCAAATTGGCAAGGTGATCGAAGTCATTCGCAGCATCTCAGAGCAAACAAATCTGCTGGCACTAAATGCCGCGATTGAAGCAGCACGCGCTGGTGAAAGTGGCCGAGGGTTTGCGGTAGTTGCCGATGAAGTACGTATGCTAGCAGCACGAACCCAAGAATCTACCCTTGAAATTCAAACGATCATTGAAGAGCTACAATCAAAATCAGGTATCGCAAACGAAAGTATGCAGTCTGGCTTAGAAATGCTGCAACGCAATAGAGAGCTAGCCCAGCAAACCAATGACGCACTGATCAGTATTACAGAATCAGTGTCAAACATTACCAACATTAATACTCAGGTGGCGACTGCCGCTGAAGAACAGTCACAAGTTACGGCTGATATTAATCGCAATATTACTAATATTTATGAAATTGTGAGCCAAAGCGCAACAGGTATTAGTCAAAGTGCCGCTGCAAGTAATGAACTATCTTCTCTTGCTGAGCGTCAAAAGCACGAATTAAACCACTTTAGATTTTAATCGTTAAAAAATCCCCCCTTTGTGTGCACAGAGGGGGGATTATTGGTCTAACTTATCAGAGTCCCATGTTTCTTCGTGAATAACCTCCGATAATGGCCTTCTTTTTCGCCAACCTTTCTTTTCAAGCTCTGGCTTGTCGTGAAAATATGTTGTATACCCCACACAAAGATACGCAATAATCTCAATATTTTCGGGAATATTCAGCGCTTCACGCATCACATCATCATGAACAATACTCACCCAACCAACACCCAAATTTTCAGCTCTTGCCGCTAACCATAAATTTTGTATTGCACACACTGAGCTGTATAAATCCATCTCGGGCTTGGCGGTACGGCCTAACACTACAGGCCCTAAGCGATGGCGGTCGCAGGTGATACAAATCCCAATGGGCGCTTCTTCAATACCTTCTAATTTTAATGATAAATACTGGTTCCGAGTTTCATTAGAAAACGCTTTCGCAAACAACTCGGCGGCTTCATGGTGCGCCTGCAAAAATCCTTGCTTAATTTTTGCTTTCGTTTGCGGCTGTTTAACGACAATAAAGTCCCATGGCTGCATAAACCCAACACTTGGCGCATGGTGAGCCGCGTTAAGAATACGTAACAATACATCTTGCGGTATAGGGGTAGGCAAGAATTCACCACGGACATCTCGTCGTGAAAAAATGGTTTTATAGACGGCATCGCGCTCTGATAGCGTTATGTTCATATTTTTATCTCGCTAATTTTATGATGTACAGATAAAAAAATAGCCCCGATAGTTTTCACTATCGGGGCTATAAAGCTAATTAACGAAAAGTGCTAAATTATTTTCTAGCAGCTGCTTCGCGTTCTTTAACTTCAGCGATTACCGCTTCTGCTACGTTAGCAGGACATGGTGCGTAGTGTGCGAACTCCATAGAGAACTGACCACGACCAGATGTCATTGTACGTAGAGAACCGATGTAACCAAACATTTCTGATAGTGGAACGTCCGCTTTGATACGTACGCCAGTAACACCAGCCATTTGGTCTTTGATCATACCACGACGACGGTTAAGGTCACCGATAACATCACCAACGTGATCTTCTGGTGTGAACACGTCTACGTGCATGATTGGCTCAAGAAGTTGAGCACCAGCTTTAGGCATAGATTGGCGGAATGCGCCTTTCGCTGCGATTTCGAAAGCTACTGCAGATGAATCGACTGCGTGGAAACCACCGTCGAATAGTTCAACTTCAACGTCAAGAACTGGGAAGCCAGCTAGTACACCAGTATCCATCATGCCAGCAAAACCTTTTTCGATTGCAGGCCAGAATTCTTTAGGTACGTTACCACCAACAACAACAGAGCTGAACTTGAAGCCAGAACCAACTTCGCCAGGCTTGATACGGTAATCGATCTTACCGAATTGACCAGAACCACCAGACTGTTTCTTGTGCGTGTAGCTATCTTCAACAGGTTGAGTGATAGTTTCACGGTAAGCAACTTGTGGTTGACCAACGATTAGGTCTACGCCGTAAGTACGCTTAAGGATATCTACTTTGATATCTAGGTGAAGCTCACCCATACCTTTAAGGATGGTTTCGCCAGTTTCTTCGTCAGTTTCAACTTGGAAAGATGGATCTTCTGCAACCATTTTACCGATCGCGATACCCATTTTCTCAGAACCGCCTTTATCTTTAGGCGTAACAGCAATTGAGATTACTGGAACTGGGAAGATCATAGGCTCAAGCGTACACTCGTGCTTAACATCACATAGAGTGTGACCAGTTTGAACGTTCTTCATACCAACAACAGCGATGATGTCACCAGCTTGAGCTTCAGTTAGCTCGTTACGGTCATCAGCTTGCATCTCAACCATACGGCCGATACGCTCTGTTTTACCCGTAGCTGCGTTAAGGATAGTGTCACCCTTCTTCATGCGGCCAGAGTAGATACGGATGAATGTTAGGGCACCGAAACGGTCGTCCATAATTTTGAACGCTAGAGCACGTAGTGGCTCATCAGCAGATACTGTAGCTACTTCACCAGTTGGTTCGCCAGTCTCTTTATCAGTAAGAGGTTGTGGGTCAACTTCAGTTGGAGCAGGTAGGTAATCTACAACAGCATCAAGGATAAGTTGCATACCTTTGTTTTTGTACGCAGAACCACAGTACGTTGGGAAGAACGCTAGGTTACGTGTACCTTTACGGATACAAGCCTTGATTTGTTCGATAGAAGGCTCTTCACCTTCCATGTAAGCTTCCATTAGATCGTCGTCTTGCTCAACAGCAGATTCGATCATTTCTTCACGGTAAGCTTCTACGTCATCAACCATATCCGCAGGGATTTCTTGGATTTCGTAGTTTTCAGGAAGACCTGTGTCATCCCAAACGTATGCTTTACGGCTTAGAACGTCTACAACACCAACGAAGTCATCTTCACGACCGATTGGTAGAGTCATAACTAGAGGAGTAGCACCTAGAACTTTCTTAACTTGGTCAACAACGTTAAAGAAGTCAGCACCCATACGGTCTAGTTTGTTTACGAAGATCAGACGAGCAACTTCTGATTCGTTCGCGTAACGCCAGTTAGTTTCTGACTGAGGTTCAACACCACCAGAACCACAGAATACACCAACACCGCCATCAAGTACTTTAAGTGAACGGTAAACTTCAACTGTGAAGTCAACGTGTCCAGGAGTATCGATAACGTTTAGGCGGTGATCATTCCAGAAACAGCTTACTGCTGCAGACTGGATAGTAATACCGCGCTCAGCTTCCTGTTCCATGAAGTCAGTAGTTGTTGAGCCATCGTGTGTGTCACCGATTTTGTGGATTTCACCGGTAAGCTTAAGGATACGCTCAGTAGTAGTAGTTTTACCCGCATCAACGTGCGCGAAAATACCAATGTTTCTGTATTTAGATAAATCTGTCATTGTTTTTCTCTATAAACAATTACTGTCACTATTCAAGGTGGGGAGTATAACACTTATTGTGATAAACGAAACATAGCTATAGCGTCAATTACAGGAATCGCTGCATATAGTATTGATTGTTTTGGTCACATCAGCATCAATTTACTCGCTCACCTAAAATAACCTGACAACATGCTGTAATAAAGGGGTGAGTATAGCTTGCTAAAATATAGCACTGTCTGAGTAATACTCACGCTTCCTCTCCCCCTAAACTTCTGAACTGATGCTCTCAGGACGCCTAGATAACCGTCTTCATAAACTAAGAACGAGCTCAGCTTATAAACACGTGCTACATACGAAAAAACCCGCCACTAGGCGGGTTTTTAAAATGTGGCGGAGAGATAGGGATTTGAACCCTAGATACGCTATAAACGTATGCCGGTTTTCAAGACCGGTGCTTTCAACCACTCAGCCATCTCTCCGTAAGTGCGGCGTATATTAGCGATGCATTAGACGACTGTAAACCCCTCAAACGACCAAATGGGCACAATTCCAGCAAAAAATCATAAAAAAGTGCAAATCCATCTCTTTTATAGTGTTACGTCATCTGTTTCTGCTTGAACTTCTTTAATTCGAGCCCTTATTTCTTCGGATATAGATGCTTTTTGATTGGTTTTAAAGTTAAACATCACCACTTCTGCACGACCAACGGTAGTGATCTTAGCCAATTTTTGGCTATACACACTGTATTCCATGGTAAAACGGTCATCACCCATATTGCGAATCTTGGATCCTATGTGCAAAGTGTCTGGAAAGGTCACCGGAATTTTATAACTGCACTGCGTTTCTTTCAGCACAGGGCCGATCCCTGTCTTTTGCAGATCATCCATCAATGAAAGCTGTAAAAAGTAATCAATACGTGCTGTTTCAAAGTAGCGAAAGTAAACCACGTTATTCACGTGATTAAGTGCGTCCATCTCTCCCCATGCGACGGGGATTTTAGTGATAACAGGGTAATCCTTTAGCATCGCTTCCATGTTTTGCTCCTATATAAGGTATAGATCTAAACAGCTGTTTGAATAGAGTCTTAACACTAGAAGTCAATTAACATTTTTACAACACCAGTGAACAACAAAGTCAGTAATATTGATAGCAGTCACACGTCAGCTCAATACTGACACTCACCTCACGAGCAATCATAAAAAAGCGGCAGAAAAACTACCGCTTACCTTACTAGGGGGGCTTCACTACACTCGGTTAATGTGGGGTGTTGTGGTAAATACGACCATAAACATGTTTTGGTGTTTCAATTTTATAGCCCAATACCACTATGTCTTGATCACCATCTTTATCAAGATCAGTACTATGTAAGTCATCCGTAGTTCCGAAATCTGAAGCACCAACCACTGTGTGTGATAAAGCATAAGTACCATTGCCATTATTTGAATAGGCGGTAACTAAGCTATTAGCATCGAGTATTAAGATATCAGGCTTACCATTACTGTTGATATCTGAAAAAACAGCACGTTGGCCTTTAGTGCCGAAGCTCGAACTCGACTGACTAAACGTAACATCACCTTCATTGAGGTATAAACGGTTTCTGCCATCTGCATCTGTGACAAATACATCTAACTTGCCGTTATCATTTACATCCGCTAACGCGACGGAAGTTGAAGACTCATTGTTATCGTCCCAGATGACTGTCGCACTATCAAAGATACCTTTACCATTGTTTAGGTAAATTAATCCTTTACTCCCAGTGCCCGATTCACCCACAACTATATCGATGCTCTTATCACCATTCATATCACCAACGGCAAGTGCAATGGTAGGTTGGTTGGTTTTCGTCGCGAGGCGCTGCCCTGAATCCACAAACCGTCCACCGCCTTGATTGACAAAGATTCGAGTTTGATCGCCACTAGCACTTTTATTTCCTGAAACCGTGGCAACAATATCTAAATCACCATCATTGTCGATATCTGCTAATTTTATCGTTCTAATGGAATAATCATCGCTTTGCGCCATCACTTCACTGTAGTTCGTGAAATTCCCCAAACCATCATTTTGATAATAATCAATCGTTCCACCTTTATCTGCGCTAAGAATGAAGTCCAGATCACCGTCACCATTCATATCACCTAATGCGACTTGTCGATAAGTTGCAGGTAGAATTTCTTTCTTCACCGATTTATAGCTGCCGTCAAGTTGAGCGATTTCTACCTGATAACCTCGATATCCCCCCATCACTAAATCAACTAAACCATCACCATTAATATCACCGCTGCTAATCGAGTTGGGATCGACATAACTAGATGTATAAATCTGACTCTGCTCAACAAAATTACCCGTACCCAAGTCAGGGTTGCGCCCTAGGTACAAGGCCTTATTCAATACATCGAGAGGTTTTACTTCAATAGTATCTTTCGCAAGCATGGTGCCTTGAGAAGCTTTCACCATATACTCGCCAGCGACCAAGTTCAGCTTTAAGGAACCAGGGCTCAGTTCTTTACCTGTGATACCGACTAATTCATTGTTCAAGTAGACCTTGGCGCCACTGGCTGCTTGTTGCTGTTGATCGATAATATTGAAGTGCACTGTCCCTTTAATGTGACCGGTAATAATACCTGCGCGCTTTAGGCTTAATTTACAACCCGTACCTTGGTTAAGATCGATATTGATCGCACTTAAGCACTGAGCATACGGGGCCTTTTGATACCCATCAGCCGCTTCATCAATATGATGAAATGCCAAGCTTGCGGTTACTGCACTTTCACCTTGGGTTTCAAAAACATCACTCGCAAAAAAACCACCTTTATTGTCACTCACAACTGTAAGCACTTTTTCATGAATTAACGCATCAGTACTGTTAGATGAAAGACGAACAATCAGTGAGACTTTGCTTTCATCGCCCACCTCTTCAACAATTTCTGACGGGACATTAAAGGTAAACTCACCCAGATCTTTTAGCTCATCCAGTTTCACCGTGACATCCGCTTGTAGCGGGATCACGTCCATCTTGGCATCTGAGCCTTCAACGATATTGAGCTTGGTTTCATTCTCGTTCTTGCCAACCATCAGATCACCGTCATACAGCTTCAGATCCATGGTGTATTCGCCCGGTTGAACGTTCAGAACGATTTCTGACAGACCCGTTTCTTTGTTGATGTTGAAGACACGCTCTTTCTCATCGTTAATTTTCAGGCCAAATTGTGGCTCAACTAACGCCGCTAATTCTTCGGCGGTGAATGAGAACTTTAAGTTAGTAACGTAAGCGACAAAATCAAGATCAGTAATGGTTTCACCAAGGTTTGGCTTTAACACAAACGTCAATTCAGGCTGCTCGTTATCAACTATTTGCTGCCCCAGAGATTCTGCTAAATACTGGTGACCTTTACTGTCTTCAACGATAAGTAAAAAGTCGTAAGTACCCGGTTTTAAAGACAAGGCGCGGTGCGATTCCACACTCCCATCAGCGCGCTGCGTGACAGGCCAGTCATAATCGGTATGTTCAGAAGGGGTGGCACGATTAGTGATACGCAATGTCCCTTTATACGATACATCTTGCGCAGCTTTAGAGATTGTCTTCGTCGTCGATTCTGACGAATCATAGTGAAAGGCGTAACTCGTTAATTCAGGCGGCTGAATAGTTTGAAGATAAGTCGCTGCAAATTGTGCATTAACGACAGTTTGGGGCTCTTTCTTCGGTGCGCTTTCCTTACTATCACTGTTACATCCTGCAACGGATAAGCTAATCAAAGCACTCGCTAGCCATGGCCCTACTTTTTTGTGATTCATTATTATATGTGCACTCTAGATGTGAATGGGTGAGCGTATACTCATAAGCGGCACAAATACTACATCCCCAAAGGAGCAATCACAAAAATACGCAGGCTAACAGCTTGATATTTAATCAATTTAAATCAACAAGTTAACTTAATTCCTTATTGGCATCATTGACGGCAACGTACATAGCCTCACCGCCTATTTTGTACAACTGTTTGTGTTGCTTGGCTGCCTTTATAAATGCAATTTAGTAGAAAGTTCAGAATGCTCGTTGCACATAGGTAACGCAGCGACAAAAGTAGCCGCCAGCTGGATACGACAGAGTGTGCTCCCCCTTGTTTCTATTTAGACCCATTATTTACAGTCATCGCTGATTCATTAAGATCACTAGCACAAATTAACCTTGCTACAGCAAGGCATCGTTCAAGCTTTAAACAGTTATGAAAGCCGAGTGTGAATTTACAGCTTAAAAATGCCACAAGGGCTGATTTATAAGGGATAGCACCGCTTTTTAAGGTATCCTTTCGCACCTTAAATTTTGAGTGCGATGGGCTCTCCGTCGTGCAGGGTTTAACGACCTACGCAATAGATACGATAACTATGATTTACAATGACACCCTACCGGTAAGGTATCCCAAAGGTCCGTTCGCAATGTGGACGGTTTACAGTTTTACAAGCGCTTCCATTCTAGCGTCGATTGTTTTCTCACTATTACTCTTTTTATCGATCGATGAAGACCCGTTAATGCAGTTCCTTTTTGGCGGCTTGGCGGTGATTTTTGAGTTAGGTAAATTCTTCGCATGGTATGAATTTGGCGAACGCCGCGCCCGCCGTAATTACACAGGCGCTTTTTCGGCATTTGCTTTTTATACCGTATTAGCGGCAATCTCGATTGGCGGCTCTGTTGGTGGTATCAACAGCGCAACCAACCAAGCGCAAAGCCATGTCAATGTTCAGCAAAGCAAAATCACCGCCTTCAATATGCAAATCGAAGCCATTGAACAGCAAATTGCACTTAACAATGTCGCCGCAGAAAAATACATTCAGATGGAGCGCATTGCGACGGGCGTAACGCGAATTCAAAAAGAGAACGATAAATTACGCCACCAGCAACAAGAATTGGCAATGCAACGCGATAGCCTACCCGTAGTAAGCCAAGGTTCAGTATTGGGGCTGATTGACAGTTTAGCGAAGTCACTGAATGTTCAAACCCAGACAGCACAACTTGGGCTCGTGGTGTTCCTTTCAGTTTTACTGGATTTCTTTGCGGCTTTCTTTGTTGGCTTGATCGGTGAAGAGCAACGTTTTCGTCATCAATTCCGACGTATGAACCCAATTACCATCGATGCTTTTGATAACGCGCTACACAAACAGCCCGAGCTACTGACCCACGTGAATACTGACGAAAAACGTGAGCCTGAAAATGATGCGCCAGTCGAGCCAGAAAAACCACTCACGCCTTATGAGCAAGTTTTTGCCGCACTGAATGACAACAAAGTAAATTGTACTAAGCGCGCTGTTACACGCTTTTTGAAGATGAACAGTGATGATGTCGATGACATTTTCAAACAGTTTATGGCTGAAGGTATCGTGAGTAAAAAGCCCAACAACCATTACCAATGGCATGGCTTGCAAGAAAGCTAAACACCTCACTTAATCTACTAAGCCTGCTATATAGCAGGCTTTTTTATCTGTCCTGCTATTCAATTGATGAAGTCATAAAACAAAGTGATAGAATATCAAACCAATACTTATCACTAAGGTACAACTTTGACCATTTCAATCGCCACGCTCACCGACTCTCAATTACGCGATGCTAAAAGAAAAGCTGAAATTTGGTGGCGTGCATAACGAACTAAATTAAAACTTGAAAAAGAAAATCAGTCAGAACAAGAATATCATCGGCTATATTCGCAAGCTAACCAAGCCTTTCATGATCGTGTTGACCAAATCGAACATGAACTTTTAAATAGGCAAAAGAAGCAACTAAGCACGAAACCTTCTCGCCCATTATCATAACGATTGCCTTCTCTGTACAAATTTGTCGAGCTAAGATTTGTTCAATACCCCTCGACGAATTTGATCGAGCTCTATTGATTCAAACAGTGCTTGGAAATTACCTTCACCAAACCCTTCGTTGCCTTTGCGCTGAATAATCTCAAAAAACACAGGCCCAATAACCGTATCAGTAAATATCTGCAGTAAAATCCCCGATTCATCGCCATCAATTAAAATATTCAGTGACTGCAATGCCGTGATGTCCTCTTCATGCCCCGTAATACGTGCATTAATGCCTTCATAATAGGTTGACGGGGTTTGCATAAACACAAGTCCCCCAGCTTTTAACTGCGCAACGGTTGCGTAAATATCTGATGTACTCAGTGCTATATGCTGAATACCCTCCCCTTTATACTGTTCTAGGTACTCAGCAATTTGTGACTTATCATCGCTCGATTCATTAATAGGGATCCGAATTTTGCCACAGGGTGCTGTCATTGCGCGTGACACTAACCCTGTCAATTGCCCTTTAATATCAAAGTGGCGAATTTCACGAAAGTTAGCAATTTTTTCGTAAAAGCTGGCCCATAAGTTCATGTTGCCTTGCTTCACATTGTGCGTAAGGTGATCGATCACCTCTAGCCCAGCATTTGCGTGCGCTAACCGCACTTCATAGTCTGAGTAAAAATCAAAATCTACCTCGTAAATATCTTGTTCGCCGTAGCGGTCAACAAGGTATATCAAGGACTCCCCAATGCCGTATATTGCAGGAATATTTAGCTCCATCGGCCCAGCCTGAGCCGCACACGCTGTAGCCCCTTTTTCAACCGCATACGCAAGCGCTCGCGCCGAGTCTCGAACACGAAAAGCCATGGCGTTCACACTAGCACCATGCGCCCCAGCAAAACCTGCCGCTTGTGATTGCGGCTCACCATTAATAATAAAGTTGATATCACCTTGGCGAAATAGCCAGACGTTTTTGTGCTTATGCTGCGCAATCTCCGCAAAACCCATCAAGCTAAAGAGGTGTTTAAGCTTGGTAAGCCCTTCAGGGGTTGGCGCTGTATATTCTACAAATTCAAACCCGTCGGTTCCCAATGGGTTACCTTCTTGCTTTTCCATCTTTCACCCTACCGTGGTAGAAAAACCTTATTAATAGAGTTAGCAGTTACTCTGGAATAATGGGAGATTTACAGCTAAAACCATCTTGCTCATTTGTAAACCCAGTCCGTAAACCCAACTTGCCAATCAAGTAATCAACAAAACGCACGCAGACACGCTAAATTTATAATTGGCACGCATGTGGAAGCCAATATAAAGCCAGTGGGCGTAGTTAGGGAGTAAATTATGAATGTGACAACGCGAGATACGTTGACGTTACCTAAGCGGAAATCACTGAAACTAAAACTCCAATCAGAAGCCCCATTACTGCCACTGTTTCAACAATTCCTCTTAAACGAATTTACGCATGCTCGCCAACACGAAAAAGGCATTATCCGTGACGATAACTTAGAGTTTGTTCATCAATATCGGGTGTCGTTACGACGGATTAGAAGCTTACTAAAGCAACTTAAACACCTTTGTCCAACGGACGCCTATTCCGCGTTGATCCCTCAATTAAAAATAATGATGATACACACCAACCAACTGCGGGATCTCGATGTCTATTTACTCAAAATGGACGATTATTTTAATTACTTAGAACATATTCACCATCAAGGGCTGGCACGTTTTTTTGATGATCTTCAGGATGCACGTAAAAGCAGTTTTAAAGCGGTTAAACGTTGGCTAAAAAGCGATGATTACCAACAACAAGCGGCGCATATAGAAGCCGTACTGAACCAAAATTGGGGACAGCAAAAAACAAAAGAACTCGCTCAACAAAAAAAACAACGTGAAAATGCAAGCCAACGACAATGCCTAGATGCCGCGCAAAAAGTCATAAAAAAAACGACTCAAGCAGTAAAGCAACACAGCGTTTTACTTGTCAGTGATAAGAATGGAGATAGGAATCGTGACGATTGCCAGATCCATCAATTACGTATTGCCTGTAAGCAGTTACGCTATAACCTAGAGTTTTTTGCCCCCTTAATAAACAGAGAAAGACTTAAAGAGCAGTTAACGTTACTGAAAAGTCTGCAAACAACACTGGGGGATTTCAATGACGCCTCGGTACAACAGCAATTTTTACTCAGCTATCGTTCAAATAAAAAGCCCAGTAGCCACCGCTACCGAGCTATTTCTTCGCTTATCGATATTACTGAACGGCAACACTGTCAAAGCCGTAAGCGTATATTAAAACAACTCCCGCATTTTCATCAGGCGTTACTTAAACAGCACGATGCACTATTTCGCTAGTACGCGCGCAATATCAGCTTCCATCGATTCCGGTTTCTTAGTTGGCGCAAAACGCTTTAACGGCTTACCGTCACGACCAATAAGAAATTTGGTGAAGTTCCATTTCACTTTACGACCAAAAGTCCCTGGCAACGCTTTGGTAAGGTATTGGAACACTTCATGGCTATTAGCACCGTTAACATCCACTTTAGCGAACATCGGAAATTCAACACCGTAATTAATCTGACAGGTTTGCTCGATACTATCGTTTTCGCCAGGTTCTTGACCGCCAAATTGATTACATGGAAAACCAAGGATCACTAAACCTTTATCATGGTATTTGGCGTATAGGTCTTGAAGGCCTTGATACTGCGGTGTAAAGCCACATTCACTCGCCGTATTCACAACCAATACCACTTTCCCTGCAAAATCGGCCATCGCAATGCTTTCACCACGAATGTTTTGAGCTGATAAATCATAAAATGTTGTCATTCGTATTTCCTTTCGATCAACGCTTTATAGCAAACAGTTTATAGCAATAGACGCTTTGTACATGTAAAGCAAAGCGTATGCTTGCCTTGAATGTAGCAGCTAATTGCGCAAGATTGGAGCTATTACTCAAAAGTAATAAGCAACGCCTAACCTATTGTGCTTTTTATCAAAAAGACGAGTTCAACAACCATGGCTACATGCCAGTCGCTAAGCGGCAAGTATGAGACACAGTAATAAGATCATGCGTATAATAAACCCTAATCACCGATAACACTGAGTAAACTATGACGGCCACAGCATTGCATCAAACATTCATCACCATAGGCCTAGATCAGTTGGCACTAAGCCACATTGAGCAAAAAGAGTTGATCGCATTCATTAATCAACATCATCATTTTTACGACAGTGTCTGCCTGCAAAAGTCCGATAAGGATCCTATTGATTTATTACTAGGGTTAATGACTAAAATTCAACAAGAAACCGCTAAGGGCTATCAAGACAAGCAGCAAGCCATCGAGAACATGCAGCAAGTGTTTACCGATACTGTTGGTGAACAGCAAAATCGGTTCGTAGCAACAGATAGTCACAGGCTAGCACTAGAAACACGGTTATGGTTATTAGTACAAGGCTACTGCAACATTGATTTTAGTTATGCTAACGAACAAGCCGAACAGGTCGCTTCGCTACTTACAGTGAGCCTGACGCAGCCTCAACATGCCCTTCGCAGCGAACTTTTAGCCGCTTACTACGCAGGAAAATCCTCAAAAGAGGAAAAATCACCAACTCATCGCCACCTATCTATTTTCCAGAAGATAAGATCATTCTTTCAGGCTTAAAAGCACCTCATCGTTAAGAATTAATGTCATAACCGTGACGAAGAAGCCCATAACACAAGGCAGCGATGCCAATATTATTGTTTTCAGCCAACTCAAGAAAAAATTAATTATAACGCTAAGTTTTTAACACTAAAGTCTTTTAACATTAGCGTATACAAGTTTTACAACTTTGATCCTTGTGCGTTTTTTGTACACCGATATACTTCTGGTCAAGCTTTAACCAAGTATGTTGTTCCTTAAGTATTTACTTACTTTATTTCCCAGCCTGTCATTTCTTATGACAGGCTTTTTTTTGCCCATCGTACTTACACTGATGCAATTAACGCATTTAGATGAAAAAACCGCTGAGGTTTCAGCGGCTTTTTGAATATGGTGGAGCGCTATGGGTATGGCGGATTTGGTACAAATCCTTTTGCAGTTTGCTCAAACGTAAAAAAGGCGCTAATAAATTAGCGCCTTTCTTGAATGTGGCGGAGAGATAGGGATTTACTGCTCGCAAGCTCGCGCCCTTCGGGCTATTGCCTTTTCGCGCCTTCGGCACGGGCAATGTGCTTTCGCTTCGCTCAGGTGAACCCTCCTCTAGGGTTCGGCACCCTATCTATTCTTTGCCATGCAATAGATGTAAAAAAGCCAGCAATTAAGCTGGCTCTTTTGAATGTGGCGGAGCGCTTTGGGTATGGCGGATTTGATTCAAATCCAATTCCACCATAGCCAAATGCAAAAAAGGCGCTGATAAATCAGCGCCTTTCTTAAATATGGCGGAGAGATAGGGATTTGAACCCTAGATACGCTATAAACGTATGCCGGTTTTCAAGACCGGTGCTTTCAACCACTCAGCCATCTCTCCATGCCGCGAATAATAGCGCTCAGCTCGGACGGTGTAAACCCCTAAAAAAACCGAGTGACGACAAAACACTCAACAGCGACCAATTATAGATAAAAGTCCATCAACACTCAGTAAATTAATCAAATGTTCCACGCTATTTAGGTATCTGTACTCCACAAATATACCTCGCTCAAGTTAATGCTTTTTAGCGTTATCCCTTTCTTACCAGTTTCACCATTATGACAACTAGCACAGCATTAATATGCACTCGATGGATAAGCAATAAAGCCCCCTAACCATTTGTTATGTAAAGATTAAAAAAGTAACAGTCATGCGACATGAACACAGAAAGAAGGCTTAAAAATAGGTGCGTAAAAATGACGCAATTTTCACGTGATTTTATGCAGAGAGGAATAATCGAGACTACCTGTATTTATTGATTGGAGCTATCAATTTCGACGTTAATTATTACATTTTTGCAGCGAGTCACAGACCTGATCATCTTGTCTTATAACTGCCATATTCCTCTGATAAACATATCACCGATGGCGACGCATTCAGTCTTTAGGAGGTCATTGTGTCTATCAATTCATTGAACCATGCAGAAATGTCTGATGTCTCTTCAAAATGGGACTTCAAAGATGAAACAGCTTCAAATTTAACTGATAACAAAAAGCAACAAGCTGAAGCACGTAGAAAGATCGAGATGATGCGAGAAATTCGCGAAAGTGGTTTAACCCTCGAAGAAGCAAGAGATCTCGGTTTACTCCACTGAAAGTACAGTGAACCCGATCGTCAATGAGGGGCGCTCAGTCTTGCGCCCCTATCAGAACGAATCTTATTGAACTCAATGTATGTTCGTTCAATAACGTCTAGCGATTGGCGTTCCACACGACATAGCGCTCATATAGTGCCGTAATATCACCGCTGCACATCAAATCCATGTTCGCTTGTAATCGTTCTAGCGGCCAATCCCACCAGCACATATCCAGCAGCATAGTAATTTCATTATCACTAAACCGCTTTTTCACAGCCTGGCCTGGGTTACCAACCACAACGCAATAGGGTTCAACATCTTTCGTTACAACCGCCCTTGCTCCTATCACAGCACCATGACCTATCGTAACCCCAGGCATGATCACGCACTCAGTACCTAACCAGACATCATTACCTATTTGTGTGTCACCCGCTCGCTCAAAGCCTGATTTCACTTTATCGCCAAACACTTTGTAATCAAAAGGAAAGGCAGAAACCCAATCGTGTCGATGCCCTTGGTTACCCGCCAACATCAAGGTGGCACCAGAGGCTATCGAGCAGAACTTACCTATAATCAGCTTATCAAGATCTGGAAACATACCAGATTCCCATACTTCTCGGCTGGGTTTATCGCCCATCAGGTAACGCACACACTGATCTTCAAAATGTTTTTCGTGGTAATAGCCAGAGTAATAGCTGTATTCACCCACCTTGATATTCGGGTTAGTCAGGTGGTGACGGATCTCATACCCACTTAACCAAGTAGGAAAAATAGAAGATGCCATAGATGTCCTCTTATCATTTTTATACCAATGCCATCAATTGACTCAGTAACATATGACACAAAGAAAACATCATGGTTACTCATAGATCAGCTTGGTATCATTTATTTGCCACTGCTTTATCGCATTCTCACACTATACGCCTTCTATGTGCTCGGTTTCAGTGCGAAATACTATTTATCAGTATAGATTGTCTATACCTCCCCCTTGCGATCTCCTTTGGGGCTCTCACTACTGAGAATACAGCGTGGCTTTTTAAGCTTGCGCAGCGTCTCATTTATCGCATCTATCCAGCCTCGACATATGATTAAGATAACAAAAGTATTCAATTGCGATTGTAGTCATTTGTCGCTCGTATTATCCCTATCAATATAAAAAAAATAATGACCACCTATGCACACACAGGAGCCAGAATGAAAAAATCTACAGACATTCAGTGCATCATTTTTGACTGTGATGGCACTTTGGTCGATAGTGAAAAGCTCAGCCAACAAGCACTGGCTGAAACCTTTGCGCAGTTCGGTATCACACTGGATGCAACAAGTTACTGGCAGCACTTCAAAGGAGGAAAAATGTCCGACATTCTTGCAGAGACCTGCACGCGTGTCGGGTTAAACGTGCGAATAGATGATCTTGAGCCGATATATCGGAAGGCGTGTAAACGCATATTCTTGCAGGGTATTGAGCCTATTGCAGGTGTACCTGAGCTGCTTGATACCTTGAATAACCAAGGCTACCAAATGTGTATTGCATCCAATGCACCGATTGAAAAGATTAAGCATACACTCGAGCTAACAGGGCTATACCATTATTTTGTCGGCAAAATTTTTAGTGGATTTGAAGCCAATAGCTGGAAGCCAGAACCTGATGTGATTCATTATGCCGCTATGCTAATGGGGGTGCCATTGAACCAATGTATCTTTATTGATGATACCGTCCGTGGAGTAGAAGCCGGTATTAATGCCAACATTCAGACCTTCCATTTACTGTCGACACCTGGGGGGCAAAAAATTGAACACCCCAACGTCATCCCACTCAATAATATGGCTGAATTACTGGGCTACCTTGTACCACAGAAAGAAAAAGAGACATCCAATTCATGCCCAGCATAAACGGAGCAGAATACAACCGCCCCAGTTACACGCTATTACCGCGTTAAACGAAAATCTAGATACAGGGCTGTTTAAAGCCCTATTTGGTAGGTGTCTTTGCTGATGTGCTGTTAGCGATGTCGTTATTCAATGAATCCCACGATGAAGACCAATTCATGGTTTGATATTGCTGTGAGCCAGCATGATTGCAGTCATCTTGCGTTTCTAATGTTGCATCGTCAGACTCGGTGGGCGCAACAGGCGAAACCGCGTCCACTACGTGATCATCAAGCTGGGTAATACTCGCAGAACGCTCTGTATCAACCTTGCTGTTGGCAAAAATAAACTCTTCACCGTCTATCAACATATCATCTGATGCCAAGTGCTCTAACTGCTCTGTGGTTGGGCGATAGCCATCACGGGAGTAGACTTTATCAATCAAGTGAATAATGGCATTTTCAGGCACTGTCGGTTCAGCCAAACGGCGATAAATGGTCTTGGTCAGGCGCTGCACTTCGAGAATAGATGTGATCCCAACAACTTGAACAACATCGTCACGCTCTTTCTTTGCCTCTTTAAGCCCACCAGCATAAGCTAAAGACAACCAAATATAAGCAATGGCAGCATCGGTGGCCGTCGAACCTAGGTGCATCTTAGCAGCAAGGTACTGAGCTTCTGTATTGCCTTGCTCGGCAGCTCGCTCAAGCCAGTAAACAGCACGTGCTTTATCTTTCATGACACCAAGGCCACTTTGGTAGCAAAAAGCTAGCTTCACAAAGGCTTTAACATCATGATTAATAGAAGCGCGTAATCGCCAACGAAAGGCTTCTCTGGGATTATTTTTGGGGTTCATTTCAGAGACAAACCAGTCCCCTAAAAATAGCTGTGCAGGCACATAATTCATTTCTGCCGCGATTTGAATATTATCAACACCCGCGTCAATATTCACCTCGGTGCCATAGCCACGAATTTGGTAGCGACCTAAATCAAATAGTGCATCTTGATTACGGTGTTTCGCTTTAATGAAAGACTCCCAATACAGCGAGCGGGCCTCACCGTTTGGATCTTCTACATCTAACTTGCACAGCCTAGCTAAGGCATGCTGCCCAATTTCGCTTCCTAAGTCCGCCGCTTTTTGATACCACCGAACGGCAGCTGGAATGTTATTAACTTCCGCTTCTTTGGCTAAAGAGAGCAGACTGGGAATATGCCCGGTTTGTGCTTTAAATACCTTTTCTTCATGTTCAGCAGCTTTGGCTTTTTCTAACACCAACTGATACTTTTCAGCTTTCAGCACTTGCTCACGGCCTTCCTGCTCTTTTCGTCCCGCCGCTTTAAAATAACGGTGTACAAACCAAGCAAGCGGCACAGTTAAAGCGCCAATACCAAGCGAAAGCGTGGAAAGTTGATCCCATGAAAACAAAGTTATTACCTTTTTACGAATACAGATACGCTATGATACCGTTTTTTTTGCTATTTTTTGCAAAAAATCCGTAAAAATCACACTAAACGATGCTAACAGTCATTTTTCCCTATATTCATTAACTCAGGCATTCATTAGCGTTTAGGCAGCATCAAAATCGTTTTGATCTGATGGAGCTTATTGCCTTTATCGCTGCAAATAACATTCAAAATGTCCAACAACGCTTTTGTTTGCGTTGATGGGGCTTTTCCACCTTCTAAATACTGATAATTTCTCAATGTCATACGAAGCTTCTGGCTCATCTCTTGCTGAGTACAACCTAGCTCTTCGCGTAACTGTTTAACGGTCATCTGTGTCATCAGCCTTCCTTACTTCAAGCGAAAAAAAACCAGCCCATCAGGGCTGGTAAGCAAATACTTATTGGTAAGTAATTCAAAATACATTTGAACCAAATAGGATTTTCATGAAAAAGACAGTTAGCTTACAAAGCAACTGTGACATTGAACATATTAACAAGCGCACGTTTGATGTCAAATGGATTTTAGGCATTAACCGAATTTGACCGAAATAAATAAATTTAAGGTTATTTTATAAGGTGGGAATGCGACACATTATTTTTCCGTAAGGTTTCTTTCTCAGCCCCCTTTTTATATAGCCTCCCTCAACATGCTCTCGTAACATGGAAAATATCAATAATGCATAAAAAACAGGTGTTTTGTTCATAACCCGATCTGCATCAAACAAACACACTTGATGACTCAACATCAAACCATTATAGTGGAGCTATAAAAATGACAGTGACTGTTTAGGACTCTCTTTAATGAAAATCAAATTTTTACCTTTACTCGCTCTGGCAACATTTCCATCATTCGCAGAAGAAAACCAACCAGACCCTGCCGATCTGACTCAAACAAATACGTTTATTTGGGGACAGGTAGGCAATAAGGATTACACCCTTACAGGGGGAATTGCAGGGAACTTAACGGAGAAATTTAGTTATCTGGGTCTATTGGAACACTCCCGTACTTGGAAGCGTGATAGCGGTGAAGCCAACGATAATACTCGCGCTCGCTTGTTTGGTACTCAAGACGTTGAATGGAGTGCTATTTCAAAAATCGGTTTATCCGTTGATTACATTAAAGGCCACAAAGATACAGCATTTGATACAACAGCGGCAGGGGCTATCGCAAAAGTCGAAACAGGTCTTGATTGGTTGGCGCTATTTCCAAACTTAGCCTACGTCGAAATTAACTCGCGCACAAATTCAGCTTTAAAATCAAAAGGTTATCAGGCAAATCTTTTTGCTTCTATTTATCTTGATGAAGAAGGTAAATATCTAATGGTACAACCACAATACACAAATACCGAATACGTTGATGTTAAAAAGCTTGAAGTTTCTTACGGACAACCACTGTCTAGTGACGGTAAGTTATGGGCAGATTTAAAAATAGGTTACACCAAAACCAGCGGTAAAAAACTACTGGCTGACCTCAATGACTCAGATAAACAAATTAAAGCTGGTGTGTCTTACTACTTCTAACCGACACACGATTGTTTGACACTATTTTACAATGAAACATGGAAGCATCATTGAGATGCTTTCCCTTCAACGGGGAGTTGAAATGACAAAGAATATTATTACTACTGCACTTTTAGGTTTAGGTCTATCACTGACAGCGACAGCAGCAACACTACACCCGGCTGACCAAGCATTTTTAGATAAAGCGGCACAAATGACAATCACCCAAGAAAATTGGGATAGTGTCGAATACGTAGCAGCAACACTGCCAAATGCCTATAAATTTACTAACCACTACCGTATTAGTCGCGGCGTGTTGGGGGGTAAATCCAATGTGTTAACAGCTGAAGAGTTCAAGAGTAATAAACAACTTGATTTCAACGCCCTGAAAGTAGAAGCAATGGACGGTGAAATGCCATTAGATATGTTTTTACGTGATCGACTAAAAAATCATTCTATGGTTGTACTTAAAGGGGATCAGCTAGTCCATGAGCATTACTGGAATGGCATGGATGAGCACTCTACTCACCTAGATATGTCAGTAACCAAGTCCTTCACCGCTATGCTGGCAGGCATTGCAGCGGCCGAAGGTAAACTTGATATGTCAAAGCCTGTGACTTTCTACCTACCTGAACTCAAAAATACGGCTTGGAAAGATGCGACGGTACAAGAAGTGGCTGATATGCGTACGTCATTAAAGTTGATGACCTCTCCACATAAAACGTGGGATGTACGTATGACGGACTCACAAAATTGGCATGGCGATAAAAATGCAGAAGCTTATCCAAATGGTATTGCTGACTACATGCCATTTGTAACAGACATTACCGAGCCAATGGGTACGGCCTACGCTTACCAATGCATTAACACTGAAGTGCTTGGTAAAGTCGTTGAACGCGCAACAGGTGAAAACCTCGCCAACCTACTGGAAGAAAATATTTGGACGCGTATTGGTGCTGAAAATGATGCATTTTATATGTCTGATGCCACTGGCTACCCTGTTGCATCTGGTGGTTTAAATGCTGCAACTAAAGATTTAGCGCGTGTTGGCCGTATGATCCTTAATGATGGTAAAAACTACGTTGGCGAGCAGGTTATTCCTAAAGCCTTTATCGATGCTCTGTGGGCAGGTAACGATGAGGTAAAATCAGCTTGGCTTAAAGGTAAAGAGTCTGCACTCGCAGAAGGCTGGTACAAGGATCAATTCCGCATTTTAAAAGTACCAGGCCATACCATTCTTGCAATGGTGGGGATCCACGGTCAAGTCGTTGCGATGGACAAAGAATCAGGCACTGTTATTGCGATGAATGGTGGTTACACCCAAACAGAAACGCCACGTATGGCGATGATGATCTTCCATAAGGTTATTCCAACCATTTTGGATGCAACAGCGAAGCAATAAGCCTTCAACGGAGGCTATCTCAGTGCTAGAGAATTAACACTCTCACACCATAAAAAAGCCCATCAGTAGTTATACTGATGGGCTGTTCATCTCTCTGCAATATCTATAATGCGGTTATCAGTGGTTGTAACCAGCAAAAACGATCAGTGAGTTAATTAACTATCAGGCTCTAATCAAACTCAACCAAGTTCTTTTCGTATTGATCAAACTGCGCTTCAACGTCGCTTGAAGCATTACCCGTTAGTGAACTCACCGCAATAATCGAAATTGTTGCCAGAATAAATCCAGGAACGATTTCGTACAGATCGAAAATACCGCCATTCAGTTGCTTCCAAATCACCACCGTCATCGCACCGACCACAATACCCGCAAGAGCACCATTACGGTTCATGCCTTTCCAGTAAAGGCTCAACAGCAGTGCAGGACCAAACGCAGCACCAAAACCAGCCCATGCATAAGACACAAGGCCAAGTACTGAGCTATCAGGGTTCATTGCAAGTACCAATGCCACAATCGATAGGATAATCACGGCAGCGCGGCCAACAGTCACGATTTCATCTTGAGACGCTTGTGGACGGAACACTTGCTTGTAGAAATCTTCAGCCAACGCTGATGACGATACCAGTAGCTGTGAATCCGCTGTACTCATGATCGCCGCCAAGATAGCCGCAAGTAAAATACCCGCAACAACAGGGTGGAACATAGAGTTAACCAACAGCATGAAGATTTTCTCGCCATCCGCCAAATCACCCGCCAGTTGGTTATCGACGTATAAGATACCGACCAAGCCCACTAAAATGGCGCCGATCATAGACAAGGCAGTCCACACCACGGCAATACGACGCGCCGTTGCAATATCAGCATTTGAACGGGTTGCTTTAAAACGAGCAAGGATGTGCGGCTGGCCAAAGTAACCTAGCCCCCACGCGGCCAGTGAAATGATCGCAATCGCGGATAATGGCTCACCTTTGACATCATTAAACAATGTCATCAGTTCTGGGTTTTTCAGCTCTAATGCTGCTGTTAAATCACCGACACCGCCACTCATTGCTGCAATCGGCACGATTAACAGAGCGGCCGACATTAATAGTCCTTGTACCAAGTCTGTCCACGATACCGCTAAGAAACCACCGAATAAGGTGTAAGACACCACACAAACAGTACCGACAATAACGGCAATGGTGTAATCAAGACCAAACACAGTTTCAAAAAGTTTACCGCCTGCAACCAAACCTGAACTGGTGTAGAAAAGGAAGAAGAGCAAAATGAAGAAGGCTGAAATGGTTTGGATTAATTTCGATTTATCATCAAAGCGGCGCGCTAAAAACTCAGGTAGCGTTAGTGCATTGTCGGTCGTAATACTGTACGTACGTAACCGTTTTGCACAAATTAACCAGTTAAGCCAAGTGCCTAATAACAAACCGCCAGCAAGCCAAAATGACTCAATACCCGCTGCATATGCGTAACCGGGTAAGCCCAATAGCAACCAACCACTCATGTCTGACGCCCCGGCAGATAACGCCGCAGGCCACGGCCCGAGTGTACGTCCACCTAAAAAGTAATCGGCTGAGTTCGATGTGCGCTTATAGGCAATATAGCCAATGGCCATCATAGCGATGAGGTAAGTAATAAACGTACCTGTTATCGCAAAGCTGTTTTCTATCATTCTAGAGTTCCCTCACTGATAGTCCCAGTCATAGCTGGGACTTTGGTTATAGCCTTTGATGCAGTTCATCAATAGGCGTCTTGCAACCCACGTATGCTGCTATTGATTGGTGTTATGCGGCCATGACGTCATAACGGTTCACAAAAAGCAGAACACGTGAAAGTGGTTGTTAGTGTTCTTCCCCGCTGCCGAGCTCCAGCAAAGTGGCGTTCCCGCCGACAGCAGTGATGTTTATGGTACGAGTGCGTTCGGTAATAAAACGCATGGAATACGTTGGGCTACCAATTACAGGCAACTGCGTACAATCTGTTTCAGCAATCAACTGCGCCAATAAACCATTACGTTCCGCTAATTGACGTGCCAAGTACTGAGCCGTACTTGGCTGTCCCGCAAACGCGATACCTGCCACCTCGGTATTCGCCACCAGTGCCGTTAGCTGCTCATGATCGGCAGATTGCACGATATTGAGCGGGCAGCCTGCGAGTGTCAGTTGGTTAATGACGTTGCCAGCTTGCACGCTCGCAGTAATGGGTAGGCATAAAATGACACTGTTACCATTGACTAATGCCGCTGTGAGTTGGCCGATGATTGCTACATCTGTGGCTTCATCGTCGGCGGTAACCACGAAAGTGCCGCGACCAGCACTGTACAATTCATTGGTTTCGCCTGTAGGACCAGGCATCAGCAAGGTTTCGCCAACATGTTCTTGTGCATTTAAGCATTGAAAGGCAACCATCTTTTGGCAATTGAGATCTAAGTTACTGGCCCATGCCGTCAGAATACGGGTGCGCTGTTCATACCCCAGCGCATTCCAGTTTTCCCACGCCGCTAAACTATTATTCACCAACGTCTGAATTTGATTTTTCATCTCTATATCCTTGATCTGTTATTGGCTTAGCGCGTATTACACGGCGTAAACATCTTGGGTGAAACGGTACAAGTAGTGTGGTCCCCCCGCTTTCGGGCCTGTGCCTGATAGGCCTTGCCCACCAAACGGTTGTACCCCAACAACAGCACCAACCTGATCACGGTTGATATAACAGTTACCCACGCGCATACGTTGCTCTATGTAGCTGTACGTGCGCTCATTACGGCTGTGT
The DNA here is from genome assembly GCF_050337045.1 of Photobacterium kagoshimensis. Taxonomy (NCBI): domain Bacteria; kingdom Pseudomonadati; phylum Pseudomonadota; class Gammaproteobacteria; order Vibrionales; family Vibrionaceae; genus Photobacterium; species Photobacterium kagoshimensis. Next base: position 69,654 of record NZ_JAKJSO010000021.1, read on the forward strand.
ACACCCAGTGTTAAGCCAAACCCAGTGTGGTTAATTTGATCAATGACTTGGTCAAGCTTGCTTGCTTCAAATCGCACCACGTGCAAAATAGGGCCAAAGTTTTCGTTTTCTAATACATCAATATTGCTGATTTCGAAGGCCGTTGGAGCCACGAAATCCCCGTACTGGCAAGCATCAGGTAACTCTGCTTGAGCAATTAATGTCGCGCGGTTTTTCAATGATTGGATATGGGTAACAAGCTTGTCACGCGCGGTTTGGTCAATCACAGGGCCAACATCGGTGCTGTGCAATTCAGGGCGACCGACCGACAATTCCGCCATTGCCCCTTTGATCAAGCCAACAATGCGATCGGCGATATCTTGTTGAACAAACAGCACCCGCAGAGCTGAACAACGCTGACCCGCAGAGGCAAACGCTGAGCGAACCACATCTCGCACCACTTGCTCTGGCAATGCCGTACTATCAACAATCATGGCATTTTGTCCGCCAGTTTCAGCTACAAACGGAACAGGATCACACTCGCGTGCCACCAAGGTACGGTTAATGCGTTGTGCTGTTTCTGTCGAGCCTGTAAAAGCCACACCTGCGATACGAATATCCGACGTTAATGCCGTACCCACTTCGGCGCCTGTACCCGGTAGTAAGTGAATCACTCCGCTAGGAATCCCTGCTTCAAGCAGCATTTCGATAGCTCTAAATGCAATGATCGAAGTTTGCTCAGCAGGTTTTGCCACCACAGTATTACCCGCCACTAATGCCGCAGACACTTGGCCTAAGAAAATCGCCAGAGGGAAATTCCATGGGCTGATACAAGCAAACACACCACGGCCTTGGTAAGTCAGCTGTTTCGTTGATCCATCATAGGCTTCGATAACATGAGGTTGCGCAAATTCAGTGGCCGCTTGATGGGCATAAAAGCGACAGAAATCAACTGCTTCACGAATTTCATCAATACCATCTTGAATCGTCTTACCCGCTTCACGGTGACACAGTGCAACCAGCTCACCCGTGTTAGCTTCTAGTAAATCAGCTAAACGCTCTAAACAAGCGGCACGCTCTGCGACAGGTGTTTGTGACCATGCAGGGTAGGCATTTGACGCAGCATCAATTGCCTCAATCACCAAATCGTGCGATGCAAAACGTACTTCACCCACCGATTCACGGCGATCGTAAGGTGCAGTGATCGCTTGTACCTCACCAGCGAGGTGCTCATCAACGACACGCTCACCGTTAACAAGTGGGCCCGCTTGCCATTGGGTATCAGCAAACGCATCAATCGACGCTTTAAAAGGGGTCCATTCCGATTCAATATCGATATTGATCCCTGCTGAGTTTTGACGAGACTCACCAAAAATAGCAGGCGGTAACGCAATCAAACCATTGTGTAAACTAGGGCGTGATTGAAGAATATCGACAGGGTGTTCGATCAAGGTCTCAATCGGGCAATCAGCATCAACAAGACGGTGGACAAAAGAACTGTTAGCCCCGTTTTCAAGTAAACGACGCACTAAATACGGCAGCAGATCTTTATGACTCCCTACAGGGGCATAAATACGAACATTGGTTTGGTACATGTCCATCGCATGGTTATAAAGTGCATCCCCCATGCCGTGCAGACGTTGAAATTCAAAATCTTTATGTGCTGCCATGGCAACTATGGCAGAGACAGTATGGGCATTATGACTGGCAAACTGCGGGTAAATCAGGCCACGAAGGTGGGGCGCAAGCAACAAACGTGCACAGGCTAAGTACGAGGTATCCGTCCCCTCTTTACGTGTGAAGACAGGGTAAGCAGAATAGCCACTTTGTTGTGACATCTTCAGTTCGCTATCCCAATACGCCCCTTTCACTAAGCGCAACGGGATCACGTCACCTTGCTGCTTACTTAGCGCGGCTAACCAAGCAAGGACAGGAAGTGCGCGCTTAGAATAAGACTGCACAACCAAACCAAAACGTCCCCAACCTTTTACTTCGTCAGAACGGTACAGCTTTTCAAACAGTTTCAATGATAGCTCTAGGCGATCGGCTTCTTCGGCATCAATCGTGATCCCGACATTCAGCTCTCGTGCACGGGCTAATAACGAAAGAACCGATTGATACATCTCGGTGAGTACGCGTGCTTCATTCGCGACATCGTAGCGTGGGTGCAGCGCCGACAATTTAATCGATACTGTAGGATCGGGAGATTTCGAATTGCGATAGCTGTCTCGACCCACCGCCTCGATCGCCATGATGTAATCTTTGAAATATTTCTGGGCATCTTGTTGAGTGAGCGCCGCCTCACCCAACATATCAAACGAGTATGTAAAGCCCAGATCACGTTTGTCTTTACCGTTCTTCATCGCTTCTGCAATGCTGCGGCCCAAAACAAATTGGTGTCCCATGATCTTCATTGCCTGATTCATGGCTTGACGGATCACAGGCTCAGACATTTTATTGACCAAACGGTTGATCACATGGCTTGGCTGACCATCAGCCTTCGCATCCATAGTGACCACCTTCCCTGTTAGCATTAGCCCCCATGTGGAGGCATTCACAAACAAGGATTCTGAATTTTTCAGGTGAGACTTCCAATCCGCCACACTGAGTTTGTCACGAATAAGTGCATCTGCCGTTGCAGCATCAGGAATACGCATTAACGCCTCAGCCAAGCACATTAATAATATGCCTTCTTTCGTATCTAGGCTGTATTCAAGTAGCAAAGCATCAATCATTTGTACCGCAGTTTTGTCTGCGCGTACTCGTTCAATCAGCTCAGTAGCACTATCTGTAGTCTGTTTACGTTCTTGCTCAGATGGCTCAGCCATAGGAAGTAATTGGGCTAACCACTGCGATTCATCCACAGAATATAATGGAGAAATTAATTGCCACAGCTCTGATAACGGCTTATCAATAAAAGATGGCTGAAGTGCATCTGCCGCATTAAACATAATCATTCCCTCAATAATGGTTCTTGATGCAACCACAATAAATGTTACACCAGTGTTACTATTGAGGGATCATATTTTCAGCCACTCACTTAGTCTTGCTATATTCTCCGATATTTTTTAGAAAAAGTCCGTTTTTTAACAAAATCAGACACAGAACAGCAGCTTTTTATGTCATTTTTTAATATTTGACTATCAAAGCGCTTATTTGCACGGCGTACAAAATAAAAAACAGACCGAGTTGAGCCAATCCTTGGCAACTAAGGTGACTCGAAGTATCAAAATGAATAATAGAAAACGAAGGTATACCGTAAAGGCATGAATCAAGAGGAGGGAAAATCGTCGAATGACGTATTGCCTAAAATGCCTTTCGGTATTTAGCTGGTGGCATGCCATAACAACGAGAAAAAGCTTGGGTAAAACTACTCTGACTACCAAACCCGCACGACTGAGCTACCTGCGCTAAACTCAGGCTTGATTCATTGAGTAGCTGCTTAGCGAGATCGAGCCTTTTTTGCAAAACATAATGATGAGGCGTCATGCCCGTTTGAGTCTTGAAGAGTAAATGGAATTGGCTTTCCCCCAAATACACTAATCCAGCCAACTGCATAACCGATATTTTACGCGTGATATGCTGAAGAATGTATTGATCGACAATATCCATGTTCAAACGTGGTATATGGCGGTCTGATGCCAAGGGTTTAAAGTGACGTTGTAACACGCACATTAAAGTATCGGTACAGGCTCTACTTAGTAGTAAATCATCAGGGCTTGCCATCATTTCCGCTGTCAGCGCTTTTATTAAGGTCTGCACTTGTGTATCAAGATGGAAATAACTTGATTGCGTAAAGAGCCGCTCTACTCTCTCTGTTGCGTATTCATGTTGCGCCAACACTTCTGGAACATTCAACACTAAGATTTCATTTTTGCCTAAACCAGAAAAAGCATGCTCTGAATCTGCACTCACCAAGCAACCCTGACCTGGACCAACCAAATTACCGTAGCCTTCGATATCAAATTCAGTTTGGCCAGATAATCCAATCACCACTTGGTTATAGCCATGATTGTGATGTGCCATTTGCTCTGGCAGCATGACAATTTCAGAGGGTTTGTATTTTTCAGCCATAATATTCAGGTCATTCATCTAATTGGCTTCATTGAGGGGGCAAAGACTACTACATAATAGAGCAAAAGCGAAAAAGCAGATGCTTAACTCTCTATGAATAATGGAACAATGATCAAGAGAAGCCAATGTTACGGTGAGTGTTATTTCAACTTATACTTTGGCCGACTAAAGCCTGATAAGCAAAGGGATTTACTGGCTGAGCTTTTACTGCTATTTATCGTTCCACAAACCTAAAACAGTACAAACACCAATAATTACTTTTAATATCATCAGGTTAAGTAAATATCGTCCTTGATCATCGTTCCTTAGTTTCAATAACGCCACACTGTAAACATATTCTAGTTGGAAAATGCATCTACCTACACGTGATCATCTTTCCAAGGTCGTCGTAGATCAACTCCAAGATCTCACTTGATCATAGTTCCAGTTGAATCTACACCCACCGTTAACTAGTCACTCTTGATCATCGTTCTGTTGATTTTAAAGGGCTACAGCGTGATCACGCCCGAATTACATCGCCGTTAATTGTGCTTACTAAGCCACAAACCTCCAATCAGTGATCTTCGTAAGATCACGAGGCGGTAATACTACATCACTCTTTTATTAATAAGTCATACATTTGCCCTGACATTCTGTGGTAAAACAACCGAGAAGGCGCAAGGAGTGACCATGTCCGCATTTATCGATCAGCTATTTTTTTCTATTTCCGTAACCGGCCCGATTTTTATTATGCTCGCACTTGGCGTCGTTCTAAAATCGAGAGGCTTAATCGATGACAAGTTTACCGAAGGTGGTTCTCGGCTTGTCTTCAATGTAACCCTTCCTGCTTTATTGTTTCTTAGTGTGGTAAAAGCTGACTTACAGCAAGCCGATCACTTCCAACTTATCGCGTTTGCACTGATCGGTAATTTGATCCTGTTTGGACTATTTGAACTTTTCTGCGGAACGATGATCAAGAAACGATCCGATATCGGGGTCGTGGTTCAGGGATCATTTCGCGCCAATACCGGCATCATTGGCCTTGCCTACGCTGCCAATGCATACGGTGAAGCGGGCTTAGTGATAGGTTCGTTATATGTCGCAGCCATTACGGTACTGTATAATATTTTGGCCGTTATCACGCTCACCCGCCATTCTGAAACCAACACCCCATTAAATATTCACCAGTTGTTGCGTTCTATTGTTCGTAATCCATTGATCATTAGTATTTTCGCGGCCGTACCTATTTCTTATCTTCACATTGAACTCCCTGCTATTTTGCTGCAATCGGGGCGCTACTTTGCCGATATGACTTTACCTCTCGCTCTATTGTGCACAGGTGCCAGTTTGGATTTCAGACAGCTCAAGCAAGAATCAACCAGTGCGAACGTAGCAAGCGTCGGCCGACTCATCGTCGCCCCTGCCGCCCTCACTATTGCAGGCTATTTAATTGGCTTTAGACAGATCGAACTCGGTATTATCTTTTTAATGTCTGCCGCACCCACCGCAGCAGCTAGCTATGTTATGGCACATTCTATGGGAGCAAATGCCAAGCTTGCTGCAAATATCATCGCCTTAACAACGATAGCCTCCACATTTAGCTGCAGCCTTGGGATCACATTACTTAATATGTGGACAAAATAGCGATAAAAACCAATTGATAACGATTCTCATTTGCAGTTTAATAGACTTAATGACGTTAATGTCACAACTGGTACAGTGGAGTCTATTCAATGGCAGCGTTACAAAAAGCATTACATAATCAGTTTCAAACACAGCAGTGGCGAATAGTAAACAAACGTTTGATCTTGCCAGTGATCTTATTTGCACTATTAGCCGTCCCATCAACACGCGAGATCACCGTCACGGTTCTATCTGATGCTTTTTGGCAAGTCGCGGCCTATGTTGCTGCAACGCTGACGATTTACCACATTATTGCTAATAAAATGAACCAGCAAAGTCGGCTAAAATCATTATTAAATAGCCATTCACGGTATCAAGTTGTCTTTGCTGCACTGATGGGGGCACTACCCGGTTGTGGCGGTGCGATAGTCGTAATTACCCAATATGTGCGAGGCCAGCTTAGCTTCGGTGCCGTTGTTGCGGTTTTAACAGCGACTATGGGTGATGCCGCGTTTTTATTACTCGCTGCGCAACCAAGTACTGGGCTATTAATGATGGCTATTGGCTGTACTGTGGGTCTTATCTCTGGTTGGGTTGTTGATGCAATTCATGGTGATGACTTCATGCGCCCTAAAGAGCGCTCTAATCAGGCCTCGGTTTCCGAGCAGCAAGAAACAATCACGTCGCCAACGGTGTTAAAACTTCAAGGACAGTTTTGGAAGTGGGTACTTGCTCCAGCGATTGTGATCGCGATTATGGGATCGCTTCAAATTGATATCGACCAAACCTTCAAACTGAGCACAGGTACTATTGATATCATAGGTACCGTTGCCGTCATTATGGCTTTATTACTCTGGGCACTATCGCGTGATATCACTGACTATGAGTCCGCCGTTTCAGAAGATCCTAAATTGGCATCTAGCCACATGTACCAACGCATCGCTCAAGATACAAACTTTGTGACAAGCTGGGTAATAGGTGCGTTTTTAATATTTGAACTCACCATTTTTTGGACAGGTGTCGATCTACAAGCGCTTTTCTCTAACTGGGCATTACTGATCCCGTTAATGGGGGTGGTGATCGGCTTATTACCTGGTTGTGGGCCACAAATCATCGTCACAAGCCTATACCTGTCTGGTGCTATCCCCATGTCTGCACAAATAGGCAATGCAATTAGTAACGATGGTGATGCCCTCTTTCCTGCCATCGCCCTCGCGCCAAAAGCAGCACTGATAGCGACACTCTATTCGACACTGCCCGCGATCCTTGCAGCCTACGGTTATTTTTTCCTCTTCGAGTAAGTTAATTTATAATCGATTTAAGATTTATTCATAACTAGACGCCTTTATCTATAATAAAGGCGTTTTTTTTATTTCGGCTCTACAATGCTAATCGGTTATAAAAACCACAACTTACCATCACTTTCTCGATCCAGCTCACACAACACATCGCACCCACAAGAAATTATAAATGTCAATAGGTGAATTCCCCCCTACCTGTACTGCGTACGGTTCGTTATATTTCATCTTGTAGGCAGCAACGTGGATATGCGTTACTACTTACAGCATTCTTTTTGGATGCTCTCCAATAGAGAACATATCAGTATAAACCCTCATACTGATCAATATGAACTTCATTGGATACCTCTTCTACACGTCGTACAGGATTGTGCTCTTAGGAGTCAAACTCTTGTCTTTGCCGGCCTTTATGGCCGGCTTTTTTTTATTTATTTACACTTTTGTCTAAAAATCCGTCACGCTAGCCTTGTAACATTTACGAAAGTGATTAAACTCACAGTTGATCCATGACTATTAGCCCGATCTAGGCATACCGCGTGACAGATAAATTAAATCCATCCTTACTTAATATGTTCAGTCAGCTTCCTGGGTGTTGGGGCTGTAAAGATAATGACTCAAGATTTGTATTTGCGAATCAAGAATATGGCAATATTATTGGCGTAGACCATCACTTAGATTGTATTGGCCGAACCGACTTTGATATGCCAAGCCCAACCGCTGAATGTGCTGAATCTTTTATTATTCAAGATCAGCAAGTTATGGAATCAGGAAAAAGATTAAAAATCCTTGATATTCACCCTTATTCAGATGGTAACTGGCGCGCTCACTTATTTACCAAAACACCGTGGAAAGATGACGACCAAAATACCATCGGTACGATCTTTTCAGGTATCGAATTAAAAGATACGGCAATTTTAGAAGTCGGCCATTGGATTTGCCGAGCGGCAGGCCTTAGTAAGGAAAGGCAGGCTTCGTTTAGCCTAGACTTGAGCCATCACCACATTACTTTAAATACTCGAGAGTCCGAGGTATTATTTTTACTACTTTATGGTAAAAAACCTCAATATATTTCTCGAGTGCTCAATGTTTCAGTAAAAACTGTTGAAAATTATGTATTAAGGCTTCGAGAGAAGTTTAATGCTAACTCAAAAAATGAACTCATTGATTTAGCTCTCGATAATGGTTTTGGATCACATATTCCAGAAAGTATGCTCAATAGGCAACTCTCCGTTATTTTAAAAGAGTAAAAACCATTCATTTTATAATGTGTTTCTTGTTGGAATTTATACGCAACAATAAATTATTATATCTTTCGATCTATCCATTTTAATTATTCAAATATAACCACAGCCTATATTTGCATATAAACATGTTGAATAATAAAAGCGCCAAATAGGCGCTCTTTTAATTTAAGGTGCTAAACGCTCAACATGCCATGACGAATTATCATCATCGCTTAATGAAAATAAAAAACGATCATGTAGACGATGCTCGCCCCCCTGCCAGAATTCAACAGAAGTCAGCTTTACTCGGTAGCCCCCCCAGAAAGTTGGGACAGGTACTTCCCCTTGAGAAAACTTCTGCTTCAATTCCATATATTTGCCTTCTAGCGCCTGCCTTGCTGTTAAACGGCTACTTTGCTTGCTGGCCCATGCCGCTATTTGACTTTCTTTTGGCCGAGAAGAGAAATATTTAATAACCTCGAATGCTGACAGTTTTTCTGCAACACCAGTTACATGTACTTGACGCTCAATGCCATGCCAAGGGAAATGTAAGCTAATTTTGGCATTATCCGCTAAATGCAGTGCCTTGCGGCTACCAAGGTTGGTATAGAACACAAACCCATCTTCATCAAAGTGCTTCAGCAAAACGATACGCTGGAAAGGTTGACCCTCTTTATCTACCGTAGCCACTGTCATTGCCGTAGGATCCGTCAGCTTTGCCTCAATCGCCTGATCAAGCCACTTACGAAATAAAGATACCGGTGACGTAGGTAAATCGTTACGGCGTAACCCTCCTCGGGTGTATTCTCGACGAATATCAGACAAGTCCATTGTTATCTCCACTGATTAACGGGATATCGGGTGATCACTTCAATCACACTAACTGGTGGTTATAATACGATAATTCCCACTGCAAATGATCAATTAATCCTAGTCGAACAAAAAATCCATCTATTAGCGACGCTGTGCATAGAAAACTTTGCAAGTGCAGTCACACCTTATGCACCACTAGCGTGGTATTCACGGTCTGCTTGGTATCATTTCCGTATACGATCTTGCAGGAATGTTCACCGTGAACAGAAAAAATACCCTTGTTGCCTTAACCCTGATAGGCGTCTTGCTGTGCAGCCTTGTCAGTGCCATTACCTACCAACAAGTTAAGCAGCACCTCTCTGAAAAAATTATCAACGACGTTAACCAGCTCGGTGACAAATTAGATGCACAATTATCACGCTATAGCCAACTGCCTAAAGTGCTGGCTAGCGATCCTCGGCTACTCGATGCATTAGTCACCGATGAGAAAAGTGCGAGTGCTATTAATCATCAATACCAACAAACAAGTTTATTGTTAGAATCTTGGGCAGATACCCTTCGCGCCGACACTCTATATTTGATCAACCGTCAAGGTAATACACTGGCAGCCAGCAACTGGCAATCTGACACCAGTTTTGTCGGCCAAAACTATGGTTATCGCCCTTATTTCACGCACGCATTAGCAGGTAACATAGGCCAATACTTTGCGCTCGGCGCAAGTTCAGATAAACGTGGCTATTACTTCTCAGCTCCGGTATACAGGCAAAATGAAATTATCGGTGTACTCGCACTGAAAGTTGATCTTTCGGTCATTGAAGACATTTGGGACTATGACCAAGTGGACTACGCCATTGCCGATCAGCACGGCATTGTTTTTTATAGTTCTGAAGAGGCTTGGCTCTACCACTCCTTGATAGCCTTACCAGAGCAAGTTCGCCAACAGGTCATCGCATCACGTCAATACGGCAATACCGACATCAAAAATCTTAGTGAGTACTCACTAATTAAAGATTTCCAGCAACAAGAGATTACGGAAATCCAAACGCCAAACACCAACATTGCGGTTGAAATGCTGACGACTCACCGCGAAATGAATAAAGTTGGTTGGTCTATATATGGCTTTTCTCCGATCAATGCTGCTTATCAGTACCTATTCCAAGCCGTATTTATCTTTAGTGTCTTTTACCTAATGCTCTGCTTAGCCATCGTGTCTTGGCTGCAAACCAGTTTTGCCCAAAAGCAACTGGCCCTGCTCAACGATAAACTCGAACAACTGGTTATCGAACGTACCCGTAATTTAATGGAAACCAACCAAGAATTGCGAGACACCATTCACCAGTATGAGCTGTCGCAAGCTGAATTAAAGCAAGCCCACAGTGAACTGGTGCAGGCAGCGAAACTCGCCATGCTGGGTGAACTGTCTGCCAGTATTAATCATGAGATCAATCAACCTCTCGCGGCAATGCGCACCTACGCTGAAAACTCTCGTAAACTCCTAGCTAAGGAGCGCTACGAAGCTGTCGCGGGTAATATTGAAGAAATCATCAATCTCAACCAAATGATCGCTGACATTATTGCCCGCTTCAAAGTTTTTGCACGCAAAACCACCGAGAATAATACTCGTACCGCTGTTGCCGATTCTATTCGCTCGGCAACCAGTTTACTGCGTAATAAATTAATCAAACATGGCGTAATATTGCGGGTGGAAGAGTTACCCCCTCATCTCGTCGTTAACATAGACGCAGTGCAATTTGAGCAAGTGCTCATTAACTTACTTCATAATGCAATACAAGCGTTAGAGCATGCGCATCCGCCACAAATAGGGGTGTATTTCACGCCACAAGAAGATGTTGTTGCCATTCATATTTGGGATAACGGCCCCGGGTTAGATGACGAGCAGAAGTATAAAATTTTTAACCCTTTTTATACGTCCAAACCCGATGGTTTAGGGTTGGGATTAACCATTTCACGACGAATTATCGATGCTTTTTCTGGCACATTAACAGTCAAAGATCACAGTGGCGGAGGGTGTGAATTTATTATCACATTGCCACGTAGTACCGAGGATGGACTATGAGTAAAAAAGTCATTTTTATTGATGATGAAAAATCAATCCGTGATGCTTTAGGTCAAACGCTAGAAATAGAAGACTACGATGTTAGTTTATTCGCCAGTGCCAAGCCTGTCCTTGCCGCGTTAGATAATCATTTCGACGGCGTGATTATCTCTGACATTAATATGCCTGAAATTGACGGTATTACTTTTTTAAAACGTGCTTTAGCCATCGATCCCGAGCTGTCGATTATTTTGCTAACGGGCCATGGTGACATCTCAATGGCCGTGGAAGCCATGCGTCTTGGCGCTTACGATTTTCTTGAAAAACCCTTTTCGACCGACAATCTCCTCGATGTAGTCAAACGGGCTGGCGACAAGCGCGAGCTAATTTTAGAAAACAGAGAATTACGCCGCGAGTTAGAAGCGCAAAGTGGTCCTGGCCCTCGAATTCTCGGGAACAATCCAAAAATAAAGCAACTACGCCGTATATTAACCCACATAAAAGACACGCCAGCCGATGTCATGATCCACGGTGAAACAGGCACAGGGAAAGAGCTTGTGGCGCGCTTTCTTCATGACCACAGCATTCGTTGTGACAAACCTTTTGTCGCAATCAATTGTGGGGCTATTCCTGAAACCATGATCGAAAGTGAGCTTTTTGGCTTTGAATCTGGGGCTTTCACGGGCGCACAAAAAAAACGCGTGGGGAAAATTGCACATGCCAACGGCGGTACACTGTTTCTTGACGAGATTGAGTCCATGCCGATGGCACTACAAATAAAAATGCTACGTGTGCTTGAAGAGCGAAAAGTTGAGCCTCTCGGGACAAATAAATGTGTGGATCTAGATGTCCGTATCATTGCTGCGACCAAAGAAGACTTAAAAATAAAGAGCGATAAAGGCGAATTTAGAGACGACTTATACTATCGGTTAAATGTGGTTTCAGTTGACATCCCGCCACTGCGTGAACGTAAAGACGACATCCCGATGTTATTTCAAAATTTTGTTCGCTCAGCGTCTACCCGCTATAGCATAGAGCCGACAGCTATTACGCTAGAACAACAACAAAAATTGCTTGACCATAATTGGCCGGGTAACGTCCGAGAGCTACGTAACTTAGCCGAAAGATTGGTACTGATGGGAGATGCCTCTGGCTTCAATGACGGCGAAAATATAAATTCCGATCAAACCTTATTAAGTCTTAGCGAACGTGTAAATCAATTTGAATTTACGTTGCTATGCGATGCACTCAAACGCCATAACGGTCGTTTAAAAGAAGCACAAGAAGAGTTGGGACTGGCGCGTAAAACACTGTATGACAAAATGAAAAAACACAATATCGATAAAGATGACTTTAAAACAGTGCATTAAGGCTACTGCCTTGCAAAAAACTTAAATTTTACTTTATTTCGCCACCGTGACTATCGCCTGTTAAATGGTGTAAACACGGTGGCGTTTTCAGATCCCATCCCTACTCACCTCGCAAAAAAATCTATCAGAGCCAAGCTGTTATCTGCTTAACGCCTTGGCTCTGATAGATTTTTGTTTACGTCTCTCTTTTTCCCAACTTCTCGGTCAGGCGCGTGCTATGACATTATTTAAGAATTTATTTCGCATTACCATAATCACAGGATTAACTTTAATTGTGCTAATGTCAGTAACACGTTTTATCGCCTTACAAAGTGGGACAAAGCATGCCCAACAACAGCATATCAAACATGCGCTGTCGCAGGACTTTTCACAGCTCCCTCGCCAGCAGTACGATAGCAGCCTTGTTGCGCTGTCCACAGCTTTAACCATGCTATTGCACCCTAACGATTACCAAACTATCGTTATTTCCCCCACACAGACTCAGCAGCAATCATTAACCATATCAACCCCGCAAACAACATCAGTGGCCCCCGCTTGGTTTATCGCTACCGTCGGTAATAACCGTTACTCACAAACACACACTATCAACTTTGTTAATGACACAGTAATTGTCACGATAGCCAACAATGAAAAATGGCTATCTGATCAATTATGGGGATATACGAAACAACTTCTCATTGAAGCTAGCGTTATCTTTGGTAGCTTTAGCGTCGTCATTTTTTTAATACTGCGTCTGGCTTTTGCACCTTTCCAGCGCCTTATTACATACTCAAAGCAATTAGAACAGAACTACCAAACAAATTTACCACCTCGAGCCCGTTATCACGATCTCAACCAACTCTATAAAAGCTACAGCTCGCTTGCTCATCAGCTAGAAAACCACTTCCGAGTTCAAGCAAAAGAGGCTGCTCACTTACGAGAAAAAGCCTATCGCGATCCGATATCACAACTGGGAAACAGAGAATACTTCTTAAATCAGTTAGACGCGTGGCTCACTAAAGCAGAGCAAGGTGGCTTGATACTGATCCAAGCAAAAATAATCAACCACAGTTATCGCCATAAAAACTATCAACAAGGTGATCACCTTATACGAGAGATAGCCCTCGTATTAAACCAGACAATCACGCACAGTAACTGCACGCTAGGTCGAATATCTAAAACTGAATTCGCGATCTTGTTGCCGCAAATACAGCAAGACAAATTACAGGCCTTAGCAGAACGACTCCTCGATATGCTAACCCCTTTGACCAAGGCATTTGATACACCGTTAGGGTTCACTATTGGTTTAACTATCACAGAAAACAACGCATCTGCCAGTCAGTTATTGGCACAATTAGACAATGCAGTCATCGCAGCAGCGCTGTCGCCAGCAAAGCCAATCGCCCAATCAGAAGGCAAAAACAGTATCAACAATAAAGGGAAACAGTATTGGAAGGAGCTGGTGCTTTCTGCCATACGTAATCAGCAAATCCATTTTCATTACCAACCCGTGTTAATGCAAAACAATGCGGTTTACCACCAAGAGGTATTTAGTACCATTCAGCGTAATGATGACAATTTCTCTGCCAACCAATTTGTCGGAGCATTAGATGAACTCGGTCAAGGGACCTTATTTGATAAACATGTCATCACGGCGTGCATAAAGCAATTACAAGCAGATAGACAGTTTCCAGCGCTCGCCATCAACTTAACCCGCAGCAGCGTACAAGATCCCGCATTTCATCGCTGGTTACATGAGCTTCTTCCCTACCACCCTCTTCTCTGTAAGCGCTTATTCTTTGAAATTCAAGAAGGGTGCTTTATCGAAGAAACCGACATGACGCAGCTACTGTGTCAATTACTCAACCGCTTCGACGTTCGATTTGGTATCGACAACTTTGGTCGACACTTCAAATCACTTGAATACCTGAATGATTTTAAACCGGCTTATGTAAAGATCGACTTTGCCTTTACGCTGCAACTCAACAACCCAACACAAGCGGCCGTGCTGACGTCAATTTCACGAACAGCCCACAGCTTGGGTATCGAAACTATTGCAACACGAGTAGAAACAGAAACCCAACTTGAGCGCTTATCGGAACTATTTGTCAGTGGTTTTCAAGGATTCATTATTGAACGACAAGTAACGCGAACCCATAGCTTGGCAAAGTCGATATAATTGAAATGACATTTACAGTGTAAAATGAAGAAAAGAAGGCGTTAAAACGGCAAGAGGATAAGGTTTATTTACAGTGTAAATCCATCAAGAGCAACGAAAGCGGTACGAAATATAAAGACTATTTACACTGTAAACTCATAAAGGTTCTAATTCGACACCTTGTTCACGAATGCGGATAACCGTTGGCCCGTGCTCTTGAGAAACAGGTAAGCTATATTTTTCAAGCTGGCAATGTACCCCTGCATTAATTCGCTTAATGGCAGTAATTGTCACCTGCGACAAGACTTCAAGGTATTCTTCTTTCAACCTTAAATAATTCGCTTGATGCTTTAATAAATTCGCACTGTGAAAACGGTGATTTTCAATTATTTTTGACACAAGTTCTGGTGGGCGTTTATGGGTAGGGATTTTAATCAGCTTTATCTGCGCCTCACGCATCTTTGCTAAATGCTCTTTTTCTTGCTCCAGCAAATGGTACGTTTCGCTGATCTGCTTACGCAAATGTGCATAATTAGTAAAGGCACATATAGATGTTGTTGTTCCTGCCAATGCGCCAATACTCAACGCATGGACACTATAACCTACCGAGGCATAACCGCCACTTAATGTACCATGACGCTTAGTCTCATCAATCACAGACAACTTACCACGGGTCGTAATATGGCAATGTAGAGCATGGTGGCTTAAGCTAATATCGTCTTTCGCATCCAATAAGGTGTACTGGGCAAATTTACTGGTTATCTTTCCTCCCGATCTTATTGTACAAGCAAACTCAGAATCATTAGCTGATTGCTTACCAAGAATGCCCTTGGCGACCGTAATATCCGCCCCCGCTTCTAACTCCGCAAGTTCGACAAAACCAAGTACCGTTAAAGAACCAGAAACAGAAACCTTCATACCAGGCTTTACATCGCCTTTAATCACCACACTACCATCAAAATTCACGTGCCCTGTTGTTGCCCTCACATCTTTAACTACCAGTGCATCATCAACTTGGACGCCATTTTTTTTAATGATTGGGAACCCCGCTTGGGTCGCAACAAGAATATCATCATCGTAATCGCTAACCGCAACGCCATCGTAGAGCGAAAAAGGCTTATCTTCACCGGCTTTCGCTGGCAATACCTCACCCAGCACACTATAACCATCAACTCCAGCTGTTGGCCGTATACGACGCATAACCGATTGACCTTGCCCGACACTACAAAGTTCGCCTAAATCTCGCATATCAACTTTGTCATGATCTAATTCTCGGGGCTTAAGTACCCGTAAACTAATATCATCGACCAGCGGTTCAAAACGACTATCTTCACCATGTTGCGGTAATCGCCCTAACGCCACTTGCATTGTAATTTTTTCGCCAGGATGGAGCAGATGTGATTTACTGATCAGGGTTTGAAGCAGGTTTTTACGTACTCCTTTAACAATATTGTTTTGTTTAAGTGCCGTAACTAATGCCGCACCATCAATACCTTGGCCACCATAGGCACCAATAACAGTAATAGAGGCGGACATGTTGTTCTTGGCCGTTTTAACAATAAGTGCAGCGTCTCTACGTTCAGCAATAACAATTGATTGTGCGGTTAAGTGTTTATCCGCATTTAGAATCGCAATCGCAGAGTCTATTGCGCTTTCAAACAGGAAAAGATCATTTCCTTGTTGCGAGGAGAGTTCTTGATATATGTCTGAGCGCTCGACAAGTTTTGTCACTTCAAGCAGTGGGTGGGCATGAATAGAAATAGCATTATTATCTGCGCTCAACTTCAGGAGCGATTGGGACATAGAGAACTCCTTTTGCTCTACCCGTAAAAACAATCATTTATCGCTGATTGCCATTCATATTTCATTTTACTTATTTGGTATCAGGTTAATAGCGATATCCTTAAAGAACGTCGGCTAGATCTCATGAAATAAGCACCAAGCTCAGTCACAACCAAGTACGACACCAAACATATTGTTGCAATGGCATTTCGGGTATATTTCCCCACACGGAATCACCATTATGGGTGCAGATCTACCCATTTCAGAAAATGCCATTTTCAGCCAACGAGTAAATTAGCGCGCTAAGTAATTGATCTATAAAGCATAAAAATAAAAATCGATTACCTTGGGAAAGTGGCATGCTATTCGCAATAGATAAGGTAACTAATCTAGGGCTAACTTCTGAGTAAAGTGATGACATTCCCCCGATTACGGTCGTCACTTTGTCCTATTTATTGCCCCTCACTTTGAGGGGCTTTTTTTTGTTAGGTTAAATCACATACTTGATAACTCAGGGCGGTATGCAACCTTCAATAGAAATGACGTAATTGCCTTTCATCTAAGATTTTATTTGTCTTAAATAGGTAGCTGTATAAGCCAGACTGGTTCTGAAGAAAGTCCGTCACCATACCATCGATATAACCTAGCTTAAATAATGAAAGTTGATATTCCACACTTAGGTCAACAGGGACTACCGACTCTATCGTCAGACAAGCCTTACCAATCTTGGTCACCCTCACTCTGAGCCCTAATTTTTCTAGTTCATCGGCTGTCGGGGTTTCTTTTATTAAACGCGCAACAAACCCCGCAGGTTCAAGCGTCATCATTTCTCCGTTGAATTGGCGATAAGAAGGTACAGCGAGGGCTGTTAACACTTTATTCGATATTCTGATGAAGCTCATCCTGCTTCTCCTTACGCTGCTACACATCAACAGCTGATGCACTGGAGCTGTATTGGCTTTCATAGCGCTATATTTTTGAATATTGTCTTTCCAATCTAACTAAGTAACGGATCGTTCTTGTTGGTTACAACACCTGACCACTAACTTACCAAGCATGGTATTAACTTTAGACTAAAGATACTGAAGAGAATAATTTGAATAGCGAGGAAGGATTGAACGGGGTATTTACAGTGTAAATTCACTCAAGCATTTACACTGTAAATATCAAAGATTATTGGAAAATTGAGAATGCTTCAATTGGCTGACGACCGCGTTCTTGTAAGAAACGTAAAAATGTCGATGGCGCATGTGTGACAACTTGTTCAGTTGGGAAATTAACTTTGCGCAGCAATTTTTTGACATGATCAAAGTTACCAACATCATAGGCAAAATGAGCATCCGATCCCGTTGTAATTCGCCCTCCCAACTCTTTAATGCAGGCAGCGATATCTTCGCATCGCACATCGCTTCCTACCCGAGAACCACAAAGCGAAGAGTTATTAATTTCCAATACCACATTATTCTTTGCAGCCGCACGTATCACAGCTTCAAAATCGAAATCAAAATTAGGGTTACCAGGATGACCAACCGCATCGATACGACCGGACTCAATCGCTTTGATCAACGCTCGAGTATGTTGCTGTTTATCGGCAGGTGTAAATATTGGCTCATGAAAACTACCAATCACCCAATCCAACATACCGAGAATACGTTCATCCATATCGATATCACCATCGGTATTTAAGATGTTGGTTTCTACACCACGTATCACCGCCACACCATGTAAGAAACGAGGCAGTACACGTTGATTAGCAAAATGCCAAAAATGCGGAGCACCCGGCATAGTCGGAGCATGATCTGTTACACACATAATAGATAGGCCGCGCTGTGCGGCTGCTTGAGCATTTTCTAATACCGTGCTGTATGCGTGACCACTCGAAATAGTATGAGTATGTGTATCAACCGATAATTTCATGAGTTCCTTCTTTATGTTTTATCTGATGAATGAAATGCATTGAGTAACAACAATACATGATGACGTAGCGCTAATTCTGCTTGCTTACGACCGACTAAGTGATGCGTTGCAATCAACCTAGGCCATGTATGTTTTTGGATTATTTTATTAATAAGCAGCGTTTCGTTAAAGCCCCCTCCCTCATTGCTATGGCTAACAACAAACCCTAGATCCAGCCACTGTTTTACTAGCCACTCAATACTACCTACTGCCATATCGTACCCCAACCCACCTTGGGTATAGGTTGCTAACTGTTTTAAAATAAGCGGCTCAACAGCAAGAGTTTGAGCCTGACAGTTCTTTGCAATAAGACGATAAAGTGTTTGTACTGTCTTCGCATCCAAATCAGAAAATTGTTCCTGGCATTGGGCGTTAAAATTAACGCGAAACAAAACTTGCGCTTGTTCTAACCACTGCAGAGAATGCTGAGATAATGCTTTAACAGCCAGCGCAGAGTAGCAACCACTGGCTGCGTCTTTAGTGATACCAAGGCGAATAAAATCAAAACCAGCATACTGCCAGAAAGCGACTAACTCATCAGCAACACCGAAGCTGGTCCCCAGGTAATCGAAGCCTTGCTGGCGAGCCCAGCAAGTGATCGCCATCAATAATTGTTGGCCTATCTGTTTACGCCATAACTGAGGGTGAACCGCAATACGCTGAATACGACCAGCTCGCTGGGTAGCTGCACAAGGTAAGCCTATATGAGCAGCTACCGACTGCGGCAATAAATGCCCTTTAGGACGACGTAACCCTAAACTGACTTGTTCGGCAAGTTCAGTAGAAAAACGCCCTTCAACAGAAACTAAGCAGCAACCAACGACCTGCTTATCTAGGCAAGAAATCCAAACGTTTAATTCGTTATCATCCAGCATTTGAAAAAAATCAGCAGGGGATGTTTGATAATGCGCATTTACCAACAAACCAAATATTTGGGTCAAACGAATGGGATCGGCAAGTAATTCACTTTTACTCAAAAGGTGGTGACTGACAGCAGATGCCAGATTGGTGCCATCACTACGCTCTAAAGCTCCCTCTGCAGCCGATGACAAAGACGCCATCTCGGCATTCAACAACAAGCTATTAAAAACCCAACTCTCAAGGGGATCATGATCCGCCCAGCGTATCGCTTGGTGAATATGAAGCGCGCGCCATTGTGGCATTAACTTATCAAGAAAGTGGCGAAACTTAATCGCGAAACCACGCCCAGTTCCTTCGTAACCGTGTACCGTACTTGCAAAAGCGATGCGGTTATAGCGCGTAAGCAGATCCAATAATAATGGTGATGGGATTGCTGCCGCTTCATCTACAATCAATAAGTCACAACCAATTTGTTGTTCAATCAGACGATCTGGTGCAACAAATCGAAGCGAGCTGTTTTGCCACTGCCACTCAGACTCGGACACTTGAGTGACCTGCTCGCGGCTAAGTTCAAGCTGCTGCCTGGCATGTTTAAATAAGGTTTCGACTGTGGCAAAACTTGGCGCAGTTACCACAATGTTGATCTCACGCTCGCGCATTAAGCTGGCTGCAGCTAAACCTAAAGCAGACGATTTACCTCGACCACGATCTGCAGTCAGTACCAAGGGGCGTTTTCGGTGCCCTAGTACAACCTTACGAATCGCTTCGACAGCCCGTGTTTGATCGACTGTTACACAGCCCCAGGGGTTATTATCCAGATCCGATTCGGGGTCTAGTTGGCCCTTAATTTGTTCTTCTGCTTCGCTAACCGCTTGTCGCTGGCTATACGTCACGGCACTCAAATCGGAAAGTTGAGATTCCAGCTGAGCAGATAACAGCTGCGATTCTGTCGTCGTGTTATCAAGACCAAGATGCAGAGCTTGTTGCAAGTAAATACAGTGAGCATTCTTAAATTGGTGACGTAGCCATTGCATTGATGGCGGTATTGTCGTTTGGTCCTCAACAGGGGTAACCAACAAAATCGCGACGCCACCACCGACCACAGTACCAGAGAGCATGCCAAATGCATCAGGGGAAAATGTACAATTGGCATCAACAATTAAACAATCAATTTCTCGGCCAAGCCAGCTTTTCGCTTTCTTTGCTGTAACGGCTGGCATATCAATTGCGGGTTGCGAGCCCAGCCACAAAGGTGATGAATAATGACGAGTAAATGCCGTGACCTGACGACGCTGCCAGTCGAGATCGCCTTCCAGCACAACCAAAGCACGATGATGGCGCAACTGAAGCTGCGAGATAATGTCGGTAGAATAATGTTGTCGCTTAGCCATGATAAGACTCGATGAAAAAGACCTCGCCGATCATAGCACGCTAACTACAAATCAAAAAAAACCACGCTAAAAAGCGTGGTTTTTAAAACTCTTGCTGGCTATTTCAGGTAATCGCCAATGTAAGCCAAAATATCATCAACTTGCTTACTCGATAACTTTTTCATCTTCAGCTGCAGCTTATCTTCATCTCGCAAAAAGCTCACTTTGCCTTTGATGAGTTCTTGCTGTTGAGGCTTCTCAACCACAACACGTGGCTTGATAGTTTCACCCATATTTTCCAATACCATGGTTACCTCACGTGTGATACGCGCGATGCCTTGAACTTCCATGGTTTGCCATAACGGCGCCTCATTGGCAGAAAGCTGAGTGATCAACTGCTCTTGATCTGGCTGAGTAAGGCCGTAATACAGACGGTGTAATTTAACGATTGTCGGGCGACCAAGCTCACTGACACTTGGGTACGCCATCAACAACTCCATCGGTAAACTCGCCGCTTTTAACGCGCCACTCACTAAAGCTTCACTGCATTGGCAGTATTTTGCTAATTCTTTTTGATCATCAACTTTGCCTTGTTCAAGCAAAAGTTGCATTTCTTTGCCACGCTCATACAAGGATAGGGGTTTATGAGCATTAGCAACATCAGACAAGAATTTAGCGTGTTCGCTGTTTATGCCTTTAGCAACATAAATTAAGAAGTCTTTTTCTGCCAAAATACATGACATACGACGGCGGCTACCGTCTAAAACTTCAATGCGTCCATCATCTAACCAACGACCAACAGCCGGATATTGTTGACCACGATCTTTCAAGGTCGTCAAAATATCAGCAAGTGCATGCTCGTTTAAGAAAGCCTGTTCACGAGCGTTCTCTGCAAATACTTGCGTCTGTTGACTCACCTTATCTGCATTCACTTTGATCAGTTCAAAAGCGACAGTATCTTCACCTGCAACCGCTAACTCAATCACTGCAGCTTTATCTTGTGCGGCTTTTTGCGCTTCAACAACATTGGTTGCACGACGTTTATCTGCTTTGCCAAATAAACGGGCATTTAAGTCCGTTGTTTTAATAGCCATTCGACTATGCCTCCTTATTCAGGTTTGCCCAGTGGCTGTGCATCACGCGTTCAAGCTCCAAGCCGACGCGTTGAATTGCATCTTGGGCAGTAGACAATGTTTTCTTGCCACCTTCGAATTCAGCCGCTGTAAGATCAAAAACAGTACTGTAAGTATCTGCACAGGTCTCGAAAGCACGGCTACGCGGTACTGTTGCCATCATAACCTGCTCGCGCAGTAAGTAATTCATTTCAGTCAGCACCGAGACTTGCTTCTTATTGTCATCTTCAAACATGGTTGGCATCAAACGAATGAACTCGAGACCATGCCACTCTTCAGGGAACATTTCATAAACAGTTGGCAAGTGCTGGAAAAAGTTCACGGTTGATGCCCAGTCTAATCGTTTGGCGGCACAAGGGATGATCAGTGCATTTGACGCATACATCGCATTCCAAACCAATGGATCAATGTGTGGACCAGTATCTATCATGATCATGTCAAATTCGTCGGCGATCGGGTCAATTACCCGCTCTTTCAACAAACGAACAATATCTAAATCTTGATTAACAGCCAAATCTTGCCATGCATCCGCATTGAACATAGCGTCTTCAGGGAAAGCGGCAATAGTCTTCAGGTTAGGATATTGGGTTGGCATTACCACATTATCCATCAAGAAATCTTTATCCATTTCTTGACCTTCAGGCACATTGTTTAACATCACATCTACAGCAGAATAAATGGTTTCTTGCTGGCCAACACTGATCTGTGGGTTAAGGAATAAACGTAATGAACCTTGTGGATCTAAATCAATTAAACAGATGCGGTAGCGCTTATCTAAATCAAGTGCTAAACATGCAGCCAGATGCACTGCAGTCATCGACTTGCCAGTTCCACCTTTTTGGTTCTGTACATTCACAACCCAAGGCTTGCGACCAGCACCTTCGCGCTCAAAGAATGCCGGTTTCTTAGCTGCATCCATTAACTTATGCGCTTCATCTAGCGTAATAGAGTAGTGGTTAGCATTATTTTTTGTAAATTGATGACCTGTCGCTTCCATTCGCGAAATCGCATCATCGAGTTTACGACGCGTTAGTCCAGATCGCGTTTCCATTAGCGCTTTCGACATCGGAGGAAAATGTTCTTCACGACGTTCTTCTAGCACAATCTCGATACGGTCAGCCTGAACCTGTTTTGTTTGCTCTGCAATATTGAGCAAGTTTTGAATTGTTTGTTCCCTGTTCATTATCACTTTATCACCATCAAATATCATTGGCTCTATTGTACAACAAAACTTACCATCAACAATAAAAAGCTGAACATAAACAACAAATAGTCCATTTAGTTAAAAAAGCGGTCATCATCAGAAAAACCCGTCAATCACCACCATCATAAATTTTAATCTACAGCCCAATTACCCACCTGACTGAACCAAATGAAAATGTTACAGCGTCACTCTTTTACAATGTAAATCTAGCTAACAGGCCAAATATCAAACCAATTTCATCGGAAGCGTGATAAAACACGTTGAAATTACGGGCAGTGTCAGATCAATTTGCAACAGCTTGAAGATCAGCATGAAATAGCAAGCCAGCAATGATCATTGTTCCGATAACAGACCCATTTCAGACTGATCATCGAAAAAGAGATCCCAGATCCCCAATAAGAGGGGATAATGCGGATATAATCCGCCATGGATAGAGGCTCAGCTTGATCATTGTTCCAGCGATAATAAAAAATAGCCGCAACGATGATCAAGGCTGTAAATTCGAACGGTGAAGAGCCTGACGAGTCAATAAAGAGCAAAGAAGATCGGATCAATGATCAAGAATTAGCATTGCCTTTGATTTTGACTACGGAAGCATGAGAAATAGTGGCAAAACTACGGCCGATGCAGTTTCTATAAGGGTTTGTTAGCAACAATAGCCACTTCAAATAGGTCAAAAAATACGATTGATGGCCAAAATCGTAAATTGAAATACAAATATCATGGCTTGATCATGCCTCCGCAGACGGACACATGTAACAAGAGAGGAAAATTACGGTCTTTGTCATTTCAATTTTTGCATTTTGACTTAAAAACGGCCACGGAAAAGCGTGTCGTTGCGCCTTAAAGCTAAAAATTAGGTCCAAAAGCATTATGGTGATCATCGTTCCTAACTAAATAGCGTTCGACAAATTGAGAAAATGTGATGACTGATTACTTTTACAACACTCAAAACAGAATAAGCTGTGGATAAGCTGTTAAACAGCCATGATCATCGTTTCAATTTAACAATGATCATGGTTTCAGGCTAATGATGATCATCGCTCCAAACGATTAATGATCATCGTTCTAGCGATGCTTTGATCATACTTCCTAGCAGACGTTGATCATTGTTCCATGTGAGCTGAATTTATTATCCTAATAATTCAGTAAGTTAGAGATATTTTTACGCCCTGATCATATAATCATTTAATCATAAAGATCACTTTTAATCATAAAGATCATATTTTAAGAGCTTCAATAAAAAGAACTTTCTTTCTTAATCTTTTTCTATTAATCTTTCGGAAAAATGATGAATGTACGGCTAGTGATAAATGAAAATCGTAACAGGCAGCAATAACGATCCCGTTGAAAAAATATTGATCTCTTTGCCTCGATCGCACAAAGATGGTCATCTTTTCGCGATCCCTTCGGGTTTAGTTGATTGGTTACCTCAATATCAACATTTCAAAGGGGTAACAAAAAGTATTGTTGAACTGCTCAATCTCATTTCACTACGCGGCTTGTCTTGTCAAGACGGGATGGTATCAACCACCGAGCTTGTTGAGGCAACAGAGGGCCAGTTAACCCGTGCTGCCATTCAGCAACGTCTACGAGCTGCAGTTACAATAGGCCTGTTTAAACAACAACCTGTCCGTTTTGAGGAAGGTCTTGCCGGCAAAACTATGCTGCATCATTTTGTTAATCCAGCCTTGCTGATCTCGCAACTTGGGACAGGTAGCCTGCATTCTCAACAAAGCAAAGAGCAAGAAAAGCAAAAACGTTCGAAAGCACTCGCTCAAAATCATGTTAACCGCCGTTTACTCACAGAGCATGGCTTAGGTACGCCACCAAGCATGCCCGATGAAGCCGATCAAATTGTTGTTTCACCCACCAGCTGGGCTGGGATCATTGATCAGGCACTTGCTCCGCCACGGACCAAGAAAAGTTATCAAAAAGCCATGGTAGCGATCAGTGGCACTAAAGCGATCATTGAAACCCGATCATCAAAGTCGATCATGACAGTGGATGATCTGATGACGCTATTTGCGTTGTTTACGTTAACGGTGCAATACCACGATCACCATATCGACGATTATGAGATCCAATCGCGTACTTTGGGTAATAAAACGCCAGTTTACATCACAGATATTTTGGCATTGCGTGGTAAAAAAGACAGTGGACCTGCGCGTGATTCGATTCGAGAAAGTATTGATCGTATTGAATTTACTGACTTTCAACTGCATGAACTGACAGGCCGTTGGCTTAGTGAAAATATGCCTGAAGGTTTTAAGAGTGATCGCTTTCGTTTTATTGCTCGCACGATCACCGCGTCAGAAGAAGCACCACAAGAAGGTGAAAATGGCGAGATTAAGATCAAGCCGAATTTGTATATTTTGGTATGGGAGCCGTCATTCTTTGATGAACTGCTCACTCGCGATTATTTCTTCTTGTTTCCACCTGAGATCTTGCGTCAACACACGTTAGTGTTTCAGTTGTACACTTTTTTCCGTAGTCGAATGTCGCGTCGTGTTAACGATTCTATGTTGCTTAGTGAGTTAAATCAGAAGCTTGCAAGAAATATAGAGTGGCGCCGTTTTTCATCGGATTTGATCCGTGAACTGCGTAAATTAGCAGATGGTAAAGTGACGGATAATGTGTTCGCGGTGAATTTATGGGGTTATCACTTAACGATCATTCCTGAAGATGCTGAACAACGTTATACCGATTACCAGATCGATATTCGCTGTGATGCTGATGAAGTGATCCGTTATTCGCGGGCTAAAACCACCAATGAAGGTAAGCGAAATATGGCGCCGACTATGCCTAACCCGCTTCGCAACGAGATTCTGCCAAAACGTGAGCTTGAACAGCTATCTCAGATCATTGATGGTGAGTTTGAGCCGATCCAACGTAAAGAAGGGCGGACCAAAGGGCGCTTAGGTCGTCGTGTGAAGTTACGCAAGCACTTGGTTGAGATCAATGCAGACGAATTGACGATCATCTTATCTAGATATACCTCACCAGAAGCGCTACAACGCAGTATCACGGCGTTATCGGCAATGACTGGACACTCTGTATCTAGCGTATCTGATGAATGCCATGAGCTGCTTGAGAAGCTAGATTGGTTGCGGGTATCGGATCAGGTCGTGAGTTACGAAACCCTGAGTAAAACCGTTGAGCTTTACAATAGCCAGCAAGAAGATCGTCATTTATCGATTGAACGTTTGATCTCTGGGCTAGCGGTACGTCGAAAAGTCTGTAAATTAGTCCATGAAGGGCATATAAATGAACAAGTTCTGACGGCTCTTGATGATGTAGCTCGAGGTGTCTAGTCGTACTTAAAGGGATATTGTGACGGATAAAATATTACGACAAGGTGTACGTGCTGCGACTTACGCTGTATTACTGACGTTGACTAGTCAATCTGGCTGGGCTGCAGAGCGCGAGCAAGTCGGTGTCGTGCTCAGTGGTGGCGGTGCAAAAGGTGCTGCGCATATTGGGGTACTTGAGGTACTCGAAGAAAACCGTATTCCTGTTGATCTCGTTACGGGTACAAGCATAGGCGCGTATGTTGCGGGCATGTATGCGATGGGATTGACAGCGCAAGAGCTCAAGCAAAAAACCTTATCTGCAAATTGGCAAAGTGGTTACCTCGATCGCGTTAGTCGTAATGATATGGTGCTACGCCGTAAGCAACAAAATGATAATTTTCAATTACACACCGACTTAGGTGTCACGCCTCAAGGTGAGTTTCGGGCCAAGCCTGGCGCTTTTCAAGGGCAGGGGATGGCGATCCTTTTGCGCGATCTTACGGATAATTTGCCAGTCTTAAATTCGTTTGATGATTTGGTGATCCCCTACCGTAGCGTTGCTACAGATATTGCCAAGGTTCAAGCGGTGGTAATTGATTCGGGCCACCTTGCGACGGCAATGCAGGCATCCATGACAGTGCCGGGGGCATTAACCCCAATAGAGTGGCAAGGCCATCGCTTAGTGGATGGCGGGGTAGTGAATAATATGCCCGTGGATGTTGCGCAGCAGATGGGGGCTGATGTCATTATAGCGGTCGATTTACGTGACCCATTGCTGGAAGATGAAGAGTTAGGCAGTGCGTTGACGATTATTTCGCAGTTAACAACCTTCATGACCAACAGCAGTGCTGATCAACAAAAAGCGCTGATGTCTGAACACGATATCTACCTCAAACCCACATTGACCTTCATGACAGCGCCCGATTTTGATCAAATGGAACGGGCCTATCAAGCGGGACGAAACGTTGCTACTCAAGCGCTCCCCCAGCTGTTGGCGCATCAGCTATCTGAGGCGGATTACCGTCAATATGTACGTTATAAGCAAGATCGCCGCAGTCAATTGGTCGCGAGCTCGGCATATTATATCGACCGTATTGCCATCAAAAACCAAACCTTGCGCAGTGATGAAACGTTACTGGCGTTACTTGATCTGCCAACGGGCCGAGTGCTTACCAGTAATGAGCTTGAAGATGCTGTTACACGGCTGAATTCAGAGGATCTTTTCTCACGGGTTGGTTACCAGATCGAACAACAAGATCAAGAAACTGTTTTGCTCTTGGATATTACCGAAAAAACCTGGGGGCCTGGTTATCTGAATTTTAAGTTTGCTTTTGAAGATGACTTTTCACAGCGTTCCGATTTTACTTTTGGGGCCCAGTATCTCTATACCAATCTCACAGATAAAGGTGGTGAATGGTTGTTTGAAGCTGAGCTCGGCAGTTGGAAGGCCTTCAAAACAGAAATTTACTTGCCGCTTGATTACTCACAGCGATTTTTTTCATCATTTTCAGTTGAGTACAATAGCCAGTTACGAGGCTTTAAGAGTGCTCAATTAGATCCTGAGTTTGGGCAAGTTACAGGGCTCAACACTATAGATGGGCTGTACGAACGGACCACTTATACCGCAGATCTTGGCGTAAATTTAGCACGCTGGAGTGCATTTAGAGCAGGTTTTATTGGGCTTGATGGCAGTGTTTCGTTATCGTCGGTAGATTTAACTGAAAGCTTTACAGCTTTTGGTGGGTATACCCGTTTTGAATACGATAATTTAGATAATCAGTTCTTTCCTAAAACGGGCTGGCAAGGCTCGATTGATTTAGGGTTGTTGCGCACCCAAAGTGAAATTGACCAGCGTCGCACCGATGATGACGCTTTAGTATATCGTTTACATTTACTTAAACCTTTGGATTATGACCGTCATAATATTGTGGCATTGCTAGATCTTGCAGGTTCTGATTCTAAAGAATTGCTGCCTATTTTTGCTCAAGATTTAGGAGGTTTGTTTAATCTTTCTGGTTATCATAAATATGAGCTCAATGGACGCTATAGTGGCTTAGGTGCGCTGATTTACCGTTATCAGTTAGCCGATAATGACTTTGGTGCGTTTTCCACGCCTGTTTTTGTTGGGGGCTCATTTGAACAAGGTGGGGTGTGGAACGAATATAGCCAGATCAATGCCAGTAGCTTGATCACTGCAGGCAGTGTCTTTGTCGGGGTTGATTCGGTATTAGGGCCGGTCTACTTTGCCTATGGAATGGCAGAGGGAGGAGAGCGTTCTTTTTACCTGACGTTAGGAAATACCCTAAAAAATTAACCGTTATAGCGTTCGTTTCATTAAGGCAATACCTAGGTATTGCCTTTTTATTTGCCAATTTTAAGATTAAAGCCTAGCCAGTGGCGGAGTGAAAAGTTGCTTATACCTATCTAACTAAGTAACTGATCATTCTTGCTGGTTAAAATCAATGATAACTGCGTTATAGATTTTGTAGATAGAACAACTAGCTATCTGCAATCTACGCCTTGTTTTCAGTGTTTTTTCCTGCGCAATCACCTGAACATTTACTTACCCAGATTGGTATTACGGTATAGATAGCTTGCTTACCGAATGTGATTTTTACCTGCTTTTTTTCTTTTACCATCAAGCCTTGCTACCGTTTTGCTTGTGATTATTGATAATAGCAGTGGATTATCGCCCAGGGCTTTAAGGATGATGAGTAAGAAAAGGTTTGCAAGC
Organism: Photobacterium kagoshimensis; assembly: GCF_050337045.1. NCBI lineage: Bacteria > Pseudomonadati > Pseudomonadota > Gammaproteobacteria > Vibrionales > Vibrionaceae > Photobacterium > Photobacterium kagoshimensis. Next base: position 98,539 of record NZ_JAKJSO010000021.1, read on the forward strand.
AAATGACAGAAAAAGAGAAGATGCTGGCTGGTGAAATTTATCAAGCATTCGATGAGCAGTTGGTGGTGGAACGCGATCGCGCTAAAGCGATATGCTTTCAATTAAATCAAACGTGCCCGACTGAGCGTGAGCGTCGACAGTTGCTGATCAATACCTTACTTGATAGGGCCAGTGACGCATGGATTGAATCCCCGTTTAATTGTGATTACGGTTATAACATTAAGGTTGGCAAAGGTTTTTATGTTAATCATGGTTGCACGATTCTAGATGGTGCACCTGTGGTGTTTGGTGACAATTGTCTATTGGCCCCTGGCGTGGTGATAGCAACAGCGGGGCACCCTCTCGACCCTGTAGAGCGCGCAAGTGGTGATGAGTTCGCGAAGGCCATTACAGTGGGCAATGATGTCTGGTTTGGCGCGAATGTGACTGTGTGTCCTGGCGTCACAATTGGTGATAGTGTAGTGATTGGTGCTGGCAGTGTCGTGACTAAAGATCTTCCAGCGAAGAGTGTCTGTGTCGGCTCCCCCGCCAAGCCTGTACGCTATATAGATTAACGCACTGATTAATGAACGGGTAAGGGGAAAGCCTACTTGGCATTTCCCCTGTATTGAGGCTCTGATTTTCAAAATGTTAACGCTGAGTTCTTTCCTTGATCATCTTTCCGTCCCAGCCATGATTCACTGTCTGTAGGCTGATGTTAAATGGATAAAATGGTATGCTAGCGGGCTGTTAGGTGCTCCATGCTGGAAAGATAATGAATTATAACCGAATCGTTTGTTTTGACCTCGAAATGTGTTGCTGGAATGACGAGCGTAAAGCTCGCACAGGTGAAATCATAGAGATCGGTGTCGCTGAATTAGATCTCCAGAGTGGTGATATTGTGCGCCGTGCTCAACATTATGTCTTGCCAGAGCATGATGAAGTGTCTTATTTCTGTACCGAATTGACGGGTATTAAGCCTGATGTTATTGCCAAAAATGGTAAACCTTTGGCAACAATATTAAAGTCCATTGAGCAGAAATTTGGTGGTCGCCATAAAATTTATGCTGCTTGGGGCCACGATGATCAAATCTTGCGTGCTGAGTGTGAAGCGAAAGGATTGAAAGTGCCTTTTGAAGAATATCTTAATATTGCGACGTTATTTCGTATGCAGCCACACGTGAAGAAAAAACGTTGCGGACAACGTACCGCGATGGAAATGGCTGGTATTGAATGGGAAGGGCGTCAGCATTCTGGTTATGTTGATGCATTCAATTTAGCACGCTTAACCAAAACGTTATTCATACCGAATCAAGATGATACAGAGTAAAATTTAGATTAAAAAAGAGGGCGCTGATGATTTGTCAGCGCTCTCTTTTTATATCGCGGAATGAAGATTACTCTGCGTTTTTAAGCGCAGCAGTGACAATCAATTCAACTTTCAGTTCTGGGCGCGCCAGTTTTGCTTCACCGCAAGCTCGAGCTGGAGCATCGCCTTCAGGCATCCAGTTATCCCATACTTCATTCATTTCCTGGAAGTCAGCCATATCAGCAAGCCAAACAATAACCTGTAGCATGTGGTGTTTGTCACTACCAGCTTCGTTCAATAAGGTCTCGACACGGCGTAGTGCTTCTTTAGTTTGATCCGCTACGCTCTCACCCGCAATACCGACTTGACCACATAAATAAACAGTCTCGCCATGTTTTACAATTTTGCTCATACGTTGGTTAGTTTGTTCACGTTGAATCGTTGTCATTATTTTGCCTTTATTATTTCGTATATTGCTGTCGTAATAACGATATAAATTCGTATCGCCATTATTAAATTTGTTTGATGTTATACCAGTTGTTCGGCTTGTTGCAATGCTAATGTGACGAAAGTCGCGATCATGACTGCGTCATGTTTTACGTGCTTCAATGGAGGTAAATGCGCAAGAATAAGCTTTTTAGGAATAATTTTTGAATAGCTATGTCAGAGCTCGTAGTCTAGCTAAAACAAAAAGTTCAAAAACTTTGTTAATTATCTAGAACAAAAAAGCATAAGATGCTTAGTTTTTTACATAAAAAGTTATTCAAATCAATTGAATCATTATGTGTGGTTTATTGGTGCTTTATTCTGTTTGGGGAGTTATTATGTGATCGGTTGAAACCCCGATGTATCAGGCCTTAGTGCTGATTGGTGTGTGTTTGAGGTTGTCGGTTCACTATGAGTATTTGAATAAAAACGGGTTGTTAAGTTTGGTTTTAAAGCTGGGGGTCATTCAGTTTATATTTTGCTTTGTTAATTGTTTGTGATTTTGTTGTGCTTTTTACTGTTGTCTCAGGATTTTTTTCCTGTTAGTTTTTTGTCAGCAGATTCAGGAAAGAATGTGCAATTAAGGACAATAATAATACAGGATAGTATGATGAAAAAAACACTATTAGCAGTAGCAATCCCTTCTCTTCTTGTGGCTAACATGGCGTCAGCGGCAGAAATTTATAAGTCAGACGAAGGATCCGTCGACTTTTATGGTCAATTACGTACCGAACTGAAAAAAAGTGAAGACAAAGAAGTAACACTAAATGCTGGCTCTTCTCGTGCTGGTGTTTCAGCACAATATACATTGGCTGAAGGTGTTGATGTGTTTGGTAAAGTTGAATTTGGCCTACAAGGCAAAGGCGACTACGTAATGAAAAACCGCTTGCACATTGCGGGTGTCGCAACAGATTTTGGTAAGTTCTCTTTTGGTCGCCAGTGGGTCGTATCGGATGAAGTATGGGGTGCTGATTACTCTTACTTCTTCGGTGGTACCGGTCTTCGCCATGCCACTTTATCTGGCGCACGTCACGACTCATTAATCAAATATAACTACGATGGCGAAAACTTCTGGGTAGCCGCTAACTATGGTCTCGATCAAGATGATTCTAACCAAGAGCTGGCTGAACTGTATGCAGGTACAAGCGTTGCTGGTTTTAACCTACACCTAGGTGGTGGTCAGAATACGGCTAAAAAATTCAAAGTAGGAACAGACGATGTAACTGATCCGAATAAGCCGAAGGATATTACTGCGGATCTGCGTAATACATACATTGAAGGTACAGCTGAATACAGTTTTGGCGCTGCGCTTGTTGGTTTTACATATTACAACGCAAAACTTGAAGACTTGAATTCATCAAAACAGATTAAAGAAAATGCATACAGTTTGGCTGGTACTTATGCATTTACGGACAAAGCAACGGCTTATACTGGTTTCGAGTATGTAGAACAAAAGCCAAGCGGTGGTGTTAATGAAGAAAAAGGCGATGGTAAAAATTTCTACCTAGGTGCGGTTTACAAGTTTAACAGTTGGGCACGCATTTACGGTGAGTATGGTTACGCGAAAGGTACAACTACTGGTTTTACTAACAAGGGCTCTGACAGCTTTGTTGGTCCGACATCAGTTAAAGATGGTGAAAGCAACTTTGCTATCGGTGCTCGTGTTTACTGGTAATTCGTAACAACCACTGAGTCTTTTCTTTTTACCCAGCCTAGTTATTTAGGCTGGGTTTTTTATGTTGTCACTGGTTAAAAGTAGGCGTTAGCTGTTGCCTCTAATTTCCATTAGTGCACTGAACAGTAACTGTTTATCGCCAGCACTCACATACTTAGTCGTAATTGCTTTATTAAAACTGTTGAAATCATCGGGTGTAAATGCGCCGTTTTGGTTCACATAGTCAGCAATCTGTTGGGTAATCGAAGCCCCTAGCGTGATTAATGCTGGGCGAATAATAGTCTGAAGATCGCGTGGAAGGTGTGCCGCTGGCTGTGATAACCAGTCTGCTCGATGTCGGTATTGAATTGCTTTAGCTACAGAAACCTGAGCTTTAAAGAAGTGTTCAATTTGATCGGGTTTAAGTCCTTTTTTTGCGGCAGCGGCTTTGGCTTTATCTACCACCATGCCTTCACGAGAAGGATCTTCAATGGCTTGTTGGTTCATGGCTTTAAATAATGCCACGTCCTCCATGTAACTTAAGCGTTGGTTGATGGTATTAAATAGGTCTTGTGGGCTTGCATGTGCTGTCATGGATATAAATATAAAACAAAGTAGAGTGATGAACTTACGCATGGCATGATCCCTGTCGAGGTTTACAGGAATATTATTTACTATGCATTATTAGTGTGAAATTGTGGTAAATAACAGATCTCAGTTAGCGTGACTCGTCTGAAAGTTATGCCTTTAATTGCTTAGTCGTCATTTGGTTTCGGTATCTTCTTTCAATAGGTATGGATGTTATTTACAACATCCCGACTTTGCGCAATGTACCACAGCATAACCTATCGCCATTAATATATGATCTTCTGGGTTCTCTTCATCCCCTCCAATCAGTTCGATGAGGCCTGCGACGCCTTCTTTTTCATTACACAAGGCATTTGCATGTGCGATAACGTTACGAAAGTAACTGTCGTTATCAATGGCATCTTTCCAGCTTTCGAAGAATTTTTTGCCATTAGTGAAATCGAGCTTATCGGTGATTACTTTTTTCAGCATCGGCTTGAGTGCATCGAGTAGTTCAGATTTCTTTTTAAAATGCGCATTGATACCAGAGCGGCTTACTTTGGCTGTTTGAGCTATTTTGGTGAAGGTTAACGCATCATTTCCCTGTTCAACTAATAGCGAAAAAGAAGCATCGATAATTTTTTGGCGGGTTTGTGCTGCAACTTCTTGGCTAACGCGTGGCATTATTTTCATCCTCTAACAAGCTAAGGGCGCAATTCTACACGAAAGCATAGCGTAGGTGCTAAATGAAGATTACGTTATATAACGACTTCAATACTTTATTGTTACCGTCAGCGAGAGGATGTCTCGCTCTGCAGCGATGGCTGAGCGAGGCATTTATAGCAACCTAATGAAGTCAGTGGTCAGGATATTATCCAGATTGGTATTATTAGAATTTATAGTTAACGGTTAGCGAGAAGGTATCCAGATCGAGATCGTTATATTCAGGGATATCTACCGACGAGAACTTATATTCAGCTGCGAGTACGAAGTGTTCTTTAAATGTCGCTCTGATACCTGTACCAATCGCAAAGGCATATTCACTGTCGTCAAAATTCTCGTTTCCTAAGTCGGTCACCACATTAATGCGTTCCGCACCTAGTAGAGCGTAGGGTTTTATCGCAAAGTTGTTCTTACCTATAAGGGTATAGCCAATATCGGCATACAGTCCCCATGTTGAAACGTCGACCTCTCCCGGAAGTTTCGATGGGTTCTGGGTATTATCGTTATCGAAAGTGGCATTGGAATAACGGCCTGATACACCAAATATCTTGTTAATGTCGTAGCCTACTTCAATAACATAGCCTGTCGCGTCATCAATCAGGTCATCAGAGTCGTGATTGATGACCCCCGCGCCCATTCGAAAGCCTGATACATCAGCGTTAGCCAGTGCGTTTGCAGTACTGCTGTCGGTTGGCGTGCTTTCTGCTGCTGCGGAGAAGGATACGAATAACGGTAAAATTGCCGCAAAAAATTGCTTTTTCATGAGTGCACCTTATTCCTTAAAAACACAGTGAGCTAACGATGCACACCGTTGTTTTCGGATAATTATTATTTTTCAATATGTAAGTTGTAGCATTAATAAGAACAAATGAAAAAACACGCATATTTAAATAAGTGAATGTTGTCACATAGATGCGCGCTTTTTTGCTATGTAGCACTTAAACCATACTGATAGTGAGGCTATCGATATGATTTTATTGTCTTTGTTTTTAAAGCTGAACTTGCTTTTGCACATCCTATATGGCGGTACTTTCCGCACTACTCTGATGCTATTATTCAGATTCTTATTCGAGTCAGCAGCGTTAAACTGAGATTATCTAATCTAATCTGATGGCTTGTTTACTTTAGTGGCAGAGTTAGAAACGAAATAGCATTCAGCTGATGAATGGATTCTATCAATCTTACACCACAAATAAAAGACGCTATCTTTTATTTGTGGTGTTGAAGAGAAATAAAAGAAGAGGTGAGTGGGTTCTAACGGACGACGGCACTGATCTTAGCAATAAGAAAAGTTATGATGATCAATATAATGGCAGTGGTCATCGGCGAAAAAATACAATGAAAAGTGTAAAGAAAGAGGAAAAAATGGTTCAGGTTTTTGATGGTTTTTTTTCAAATGAACAAGAAATAACATTACCATTAGTCGTCGCTGGGCCAATCTTACGCAAGGTGACGGCCTCGCATATTTCGATTTGGTTGGTTTGCTCTCAATCGCTTGAGGCGACGTTTTCACTCTATGCAAGTGGCTCTTCTGAACCACTTTTTCAAGCTGATGTACTTGCAGAGCATCAAATTCAAATTGGCAGAAATGCTTGGGTGGTACATGCACAGTTTTCAGGGTGTTTTCCAACCGATACCGCGCTCCAATATAGGTTAGATACTCAGCAAGGTGATATTACAAGCCTAATGCCTGACCTGCTGTATGGCGATGAATCCGCGCTGACTTTTAGCATTAAGACGCGTGCAGACTATGTCTTACATGGCTCTTGTCGTAATCCTCATCACCCAAGCCAAGACAGTTTAGTGGCTGCCGATAACAAAGTGGCTGCACAAGCTGTCAGCGAGCGTCCCGCGCTGTTAATGATGAGTGGTGATCAGATTTACGCGGATCATGTTGCAGGACCAACGCTTGATGCGATAGCGCAAACAATAAAGTTGTTGGGCCTATCCAATGAGCGTTTTCCTGATGGCTGTGAAAGCGAACTAGTGACGGCGGAAGATATTTTTAGCAGCCCTCATCATTTTTATGGCCGCGATAAACTGTTACCCCACTATACCAATACCAATACCAATACCAATACCAATACCCAGCACGCTCATGATCATCTAGATTCACGCTTCGCCCGACTGAAAGATTATCTGCCTAAGCGAAAACTACCCGTATTTAGCTCCCGTGAGAGTGAGAACCACTTGATCACTTTTGCTGAATATTTTTCGATGTATTTATTAGTATGGTCGCCACAGCTCTGGCGCTTGGTGAATACTAACCGACTAGCAGAACAAAATTTTAAAGTTAATGGCCAAACGCTCAGTGCGAAATGGCAGCAAGTCTGGCATGCAGAGAAAAAACATGTTGATGCGTTTGTCGCGGGTTTACCGCAAGTTCAACGCTTAATGGCCCATATTCCTACTTATATGATTTTTGATGATCATGATGTCACTGATGACTGGAACTTAACGGTCGGGTGGGAAAAAGCGGCTTTTGATAGCTTGCTGGCACGACGCGTGATTGGTAATGGGCTGATGAGCTATTGGTTATGCCAAGGGTGGGGGAATGCGCCAGAGCATTTTGATGAGAGCTTCATGGCGTTCGCTCAGCGTTATTTTTCACAGCCAACAGCAGAGCATCACGATGAATTTATTACTCATCTATCGCGCTTTGAACAATGGCATTACACCATAGAAACACAGCCAAAAATGTTGGTGTTAGACACTCGTACACGGCGTTGGCGCTCAGAATCTCGAATGAATAAACCGTCAGGCTTAATGGATTGGGAAGCCTTGATTGAGATGCAACAAGCAATGCTGAATGAACCTGCGGTGATCATTGTCTCTGCTGCGCCTATGTTTGGGGTGAAGTTTATTGAGACCCTGCAACGCGGTATGACCTGGCTTGGCCAACCTTTGCTAATTGATGCTGAAAACTGGATGGCACATCCTGGTGCGGCAAATACTTTACTGAGTATTTTCACCCATACCAAAACCCCTACCAACTTTGTGATCTTGTCGGGGGATGTTCATTACTCGTTTGCTTACGATATCAAGCTCCGTTTTCGTCGTTCGAGTCCGAATATTTTTCAGATCACTTCTAGCGGGATCAAAAATGAGTTTCCTAATCGGTTATTGCGGGTCTGCGATACCATGGATCGCCTACTTTATAGTCCAAGATCGCCGCTAAACTGGTTAACAAAGCGAAAGCGTCTTAAGATCTTCAAACGTGATCCCGATACCCATGGCCATGATCGTTTGATTAATCGTAGCGCGATTGGTGAGTTGCGGTTAGCTGAAGACGGTAGTCCAAGTCATATTTCGATCCTTACCGCGAAAGGTGAGGTGATTGCTTTTCCACCTATAGAGAAATTAGCGCCATCAAGCCTATCGAGTCATCAGCAATATGATTAATTGGAAATATCCACCAAAGCGTTCATTAGCCGCTCAGTATGTTGAGTGTTATTGGTGTATTGAAAAAAAGCTGGCTGACGACGGCCATCCTTTTCCTAAACTGACGCCTGATCCAACGGCACACTTGATCATAGCGCCTGCGTTGCAGGGGTATCAGTATGCAAGTGAATCGGTGTCTTTTGAGGGGCTGGGGAGCCACTGGTTGTTTCCTCATTGCAAGACGTTCCAAGTTGATCACACGGATGCATTTATTTTGCTGGGGGTTAAGTTTCATACAGGGGCTTTGTATGCGTTGGATATGACGCCGCATATAGAAAAACTAGAGCATATTGTGGAAACGGATATCAGCGCATTTTTCACGATGAAAAGTGATGAGCAAGATTCTGGCGTGAAGATACAAGGTATCTCACATTCATTGTTGCAGCTTGCGAAAGACGCACCTGAAATGTGCTGCGATGAGCTAGAAAGTTTGCTACTCCCTTGGCTAAACCAAGCGCGTTCAGACAAGCACAGCCTACTAACGCGGAAAGCGTTACCGTTATTGTCTAATACGCCCATTTCGCAATTAGGGGCGTTATTGCATTGTTCTCAACGTACGCTAGAGCGCAGTTTTACCCGAGTAACGGGCCTGGCATTAAAACAGTGCCAGTCGATGAATCGGCTTGATTTGCTACTTGAGTCTTTATACCTGCGTGGTGAAACTGATATTGATTGGGCTGAGGTCGCGCAAGAATTTGGCTTTAGTGATCAACCACATTTGATCCGTTACTTAAAAAGCACGATAGGGAAGACGCCTGGGGAGTATGCGAAGGTGCGAGATTTGACCATAGATATTTATGGTGGGGTAGAATATTCCTAAGCTCTTTAGTGTGAGTATCGGCTTTTATTTGTTGCGATTTTTCAATGCACTTTCGCCTATGTGACTTATCTAACTACGACTTACCTAACTACGACTTACCTAAAGATGATAAGGTCGGTTCAAATCAAGCTGATGATTTGAACCGACAATAGCGCAAAGACTATACCTACCCTATTATTTATCGCTCACTAAGATCACGCCAAGCTTATAATCGGTTGAACCGAAGTTTGAGGTTAGGCCATCGGCGAGTCCCAAAGCAAATACATGTCCTATTGATGCTCGTGCTGGCGTTGAACTCCACGCGGTACTTTCGGCTGACAAGAAATCAAAATTAAGCGGGAAAAAGCGCTTATTTAATGCCGGAGATATACAGCTAGATTCTCGCAGTGACTGCAGCTCTTTAATATTCGGTAGGCGCCATTCTTGACGGCCACCGAACTGGTGCAGAGGATCGGATTTATCATTATTAATGATCTCCGTTCGCTGTAGTGCAGCTTGCCAGTACATCCCTGTGGGTTTGCCATCGCAAATATTATTGGTTTTGTTCCATGTTTGGCCTAGGGTACAGCGATTCCATACTAAATCGGTACGTAAATCGGTAACTGTTCCATCTTGGTTGTCTTTAAAGCGAACATCGGGCGCAGATTTGGTTAAGTTGATATCACACTCTTGCGTTGCAGCGATTGCACTTGATGCCGTTAACGCAAAAAGCGCAGTGATTAGGGTATGGCTAATTGTTTTTCTAATAACTGTTTTTTTGGTCATTGTCTTTTTCATTGTTATTTTCCTTGGCTAACCATACGTACGTTCATTATTGTTGGGGAAAGACATTCTTCTATATTTGCTTGTTGGCACAGAGGTTGAACACCTGTGTCACCTATAGAATCACCCAGTTGATCCAAGTAATTATACAAATTCAAGTGTTTAGGTTGGTAAGGGGCGTACATAAAGCTAGAAGACCAGTACCAACCTAAGCCGTAATCGCCAGCTTCCACATGAGGGAAGTAATGGGTATTCAACCCAATAAGATTGCCATCGGTATCTTTTGCGGTTGAGCCAAAATCAAGTAAATCAAATTGTTCATTCAGTGTCGGTAAACGCCAAGTATTGATGCCACAAAGTTGATCTTTATTGACCATATCTTGGTATTGCTCTGTGGTATTGATACCTGACTTGTTGGTTTGCTGGGCGTATTTTATGTCTTCACTGTGAGGTTGAGCGCCACCTTTGATCTGTAAGGCGAATTCGTTTTTCTTCCAGCGTGGTGACTTAGGATCGTTGGATTTCACTTCCCACGTTAACTGGGTTCGCTCATCGCGCACACAGCTCCATTCAGTGGCATCCTGTGGTAGTTTCTGGCCTTTCGCATCTAATTTAGTGAAGATAAAACCTGCGCCAGAGTGAGCCTTTTTGTCTGTGGCATCAAAGCCAATATTGGCATCTTGTAATGGGAAGCCAGCAGCTGGGGTATCGGTAAGTATCGCACCATTAAAAAATTGCGTGACACCGGTATCATTGCCCACTAAGCGCGGCATGCTTTGTTGTTCCAGCTGATTCACTGTGTCTGCGAGTGTTTGCTCGGTGAGATTTTCTGCCTGAATAAACGCTTTTTGCTGTGGCAGATCTTTGGCGAGCGTGGCGATCACACGGCTACGTTGATCGGCGTTGGCACTGGCCGAGAGTAACTGGATGTTTTTATCAATCGTCGCCAAGCGAGGATCACCAAGGTTGGCCAACAAATTATTGCTGGTGGTAACACCGATTTTTTCTAACTTGGCTTTCACATCACGTGCTGCTTCATGAGGGTTTAAACCATGGCCCATATTTGCGCTGATCAAGGTGCTGATACCGTTAATAATGTGGCCACTTTCTTTTTGCTGTGGTGGCGCTGCTAATACCACGGTGTCGTTGGTATAGGCTTTACTTTGGTTATCTACCGCATTGAGGGTTGAGACAGCAAGAATACGCGCATGCAAAATATCTTTGTTCATGCTGACGATGTTAAATAGACCACTTTTGGCTGTTGTGGTTGGTTCACTGGGGTTACAGATCCAGTCTTCCGTTAAGTCGACACATACCGTGATATCTTGCGCGAGATAGTTGGATTGTACCTCGCCACTCAGTGTGTAATTCAGCTTTGAATCGGGCCCCGTCGTGTTGCTGACTTTATTGTCTGAGCCACCATTACAACCAGCAAGTAACGTCGCTATGGTGAGGGTGAGTAAGGTTTTTTTCATGGTAATAGTTTCTCTATAAAAATTGAATTAACGCTTAAATGAACGACGTTTCGCTGATCTTGCTTTGGTGTATCCCAATTGCAGCATTGCAAGTAGGGTTAACCAAAGGGCACTGCCTCCTCCGCCACTATTGTTATTAGGTTGTGGTTGTGGTTGTGGCTTTGGATCGGGTTTATTGGGTGAAGCTTTACACTGATAGTTCTGGATGGGCGTGACGCCAAAATCGATCAATTGGCCGCTATTACCGACAGCGATATCACTAATTTCTAGTCGCCAAGCGCCTGTCATCCGACTGCCCAGTAGTGGTTTAAGTTGCGGGTGATCGGCTAAGCGATACACGGTTTGTTTGTTGTTTTGGTAATAAGCTTGGTGATCGTGCAAAATCACTTGCTGGCCATCTGGTGCGATCAGCGTGACTTTCAATTCGCGGTGATCAGGGTGTGAAATATGCGTGATGACGGCGAAATCATTGCCGACAGACTCTTGATCGCCCGTATTAAAGTAAGTGGCATAGGTAAGCCCTTTGCGCATAGGTTGCAGCGGGCTTGTGCCTTTTTTAGCGTCAAGAACTTCTTGATTCAGTGTTTTAGGGGGTTCGGAAAATTCAGGTAAACCAAATACGAAACCTTGGTCAAAACTAACGTGTTGCATCCGTTGTTTTTTGTCGAAGCTGAAGGATGCATCAAGTGTTAAGTTAATACGCTGACCGCACTGTGGTTGAGCGTTAAGAGGGAAGTTAACGGTTTGGCTTTTTCCTGCTTTTAGGTTTAATGGTTGATCGGCTATAGCCAAAGTTTGTGACCCTGATTGCCCCGATACCGAGACACGTCCGCTCAATGCCATATCCCGTGTGGTTGGGTTATAGATGACAGCGTTTACTTGCCTCTTGCTGGTGGCATTATTGGTTGTTGCTAATCCTGTATCAATGAATAGCGGGCTTGGCGCTAGGATCAGTTCGGTTGGAAGCAAGTTGTGGTGATTGAAATGACGACGCAAAATCGCGCCATATTCATGGTTTGGGTAGAGGCTTTGCGCCGCATCTAAAATACTCTGTGCGGCATGGTGCATTTTAGCGCCACGGCCTAAACCATAGAGGCCTTCAAGAATAATCCTGTTCATTGCCTCGAACGCATCGGCATTGTAGGTCGCGACAGCTTCTTTCAGTGATTGGAATAGTGGCGTTGACCAGAGTTGATCAGACAAGGTGCCATTAACGGAAATATGTGCTTGGTATTCAGCTGATGGGTAGTAGCGAGCCGCTTTGTCATTGAGAGAACGGGTACCGCCACTTTTTCCGCCAAAATGACCGTCAAAGTTGAATACGGTATCTAGTTCAAAGCTTGTACCTTGCTGATATTGGGTACGGTAAGTCGACATGCCTGCCCAGTAATCGCCAAAACCTTCACCGATCCCACTGGTATCGCCGTACGCCCAGTCAGGCACGATAAAGTAATTTATGGTGTGGCCGAATTCATGCAAGATCACATCCGCATCAAGGCTATCGGGTGAGCCTCCCATGCCAAATGAGAGCAAGTTAATATCATTCAAATACTTAGAGTTATTCTCGGTTGAACCTTGCGCGTCAAATTGAACCGGTTGATTGAATAAGTGGTTGAAGCCAAGCCCTTCCACGTAGTGTAATGAATGATCAATATGGTAAAACGCCATCACATCGTAGAAGTAGTTATTAACCGCTGATTTATCGCTAGTGGATGCTTGTGTTACATCAATATTGGTGAGCGCGTCTGGCGCAAAACTCAGATGGCCTTGCTGCGGCTGTTGCTCTGCCTTATCTGTTATCCCTTCGGGTAAATTCACGATGTCGATAGCAACAACCTTGTCGTTGGCTAATAGACACTGTGGGTTAGCCGCAGTACTACACAGTACAGGCATAGTCACTGTCTGATAGGTCGCAGGTAAGGTGTAATGCGCAAAATCACCGTCTGTTGGGATCGGTGCTTGGTTCATCGTACGCGGATCGGGATTGTAGACTTGAGTTGTCACTGGCACCGTTTTCGCGTGTGCCGGAATAACGGGTTTAGTGGTATCAAAATTGGTACGAGGTTGCTCGATCGTACCATCACATTGGCCCGTTAGTGCATCGAGCTGGGCATAAACGCGTTGCACTTTTTGATCTTTATCTACGGTCAGTACCAAGGTCTTGTGGCAATTTTTACCTTGGCTATCGATAACATCAAAATTGTAGTGCGTTGCCATCAAGCTGGTGCGTTGATAGCGTACCGAAATATCGCTGATGACGGTTTCAGACTTATCTTGAAAATACTCCAGCAAAAATTGTTTCGCTTGCGCACTGTCATTAATCGTCACGCTATTTGCGGGGTAGATCAGTTCAGCGGCAACCCCTTGCTGGCTCGCGGCCAACAAGGTGAATAAGCATAATGTGGTTTTGTTGAATCGAGGCGCTTTCATCTGGCATCCATCCTTAGAATTGATAAGTAGCATTGATGTTGAAATAACGGCCTGGCTCGGTTGAATAAGACTTAGAATCTTCGCCAATGCCTGCCACATCTTGGTAGCGGATGTATTCTTTGTTGAATGCATTGATCAAAGTGGCATATAGGGTGAAGTTGTCGCTGACTTGGTAGCTCGCGCCGAGATCCAGCGAAGCCCAGTTACCGGTCGTCGCACATGGGATTTGCATCTCGACGTTGTTGTAACATTTAGGGGTACGATCCATTGGCATTGCTGCGGCGAAATTCAAGCGTGAGAAGGCGGTAATATTTTTTACGCTATAATCAAGCTGGATGTTGCCTTCTAATGGGGTCAGGGTACGAATTGGCTCGCCATTGCCGTCTTTACCATCGACCAGACCTAGCTTGCCAGACAGCTTGAAAGCTTCTGTTAGCTGGTAAGCAGACGAGAGCTCAAAACCGTAGGTTTTTACCCCTTCTAAGTTTTGGTATTGGAATAGCCAGTGGGTTTTATCCGCCGCTTGGCCTATCATCTTTTGTTCGATGAAGTCTTTGAATTTTGTGTAAAAAACAGCGGCATACAGCGAGAATCGACCGTCATCATATTTACTGCCTAGTTCGAAGTTATCGCTTGTTTCTTGTTTAAGCTCCGAGTTTGGGATGATGATGAAAGGTTTCAATGGGTTAAACAGGTGTGGCACATAACCGTATGTTTTGTCGTACGCTGGCGCTCTAAAACCGTGTGAGTAACTTAGGTAGCTGTTTAGCGCTGGCGTAAATTGATAAGCCACTGAGAGGCTCGGAGAGACTTCGCTACTGTTGTTTTCGTTGATCTGTATACCGCCAATATTGGCGTTACCTGTTGGGCTCAGTTGTTGGCGATCGAAGCGCACCCCTGGTGTGATCGTCCACTCTTGCCATTTAATTTGATCGCGAATGAATACGGCTGCGGTAAGCATAGTGGCATCGGCAAAGGAATCTTTGCTTAGTCCAGTTGTACCTCGCCAGTCATAGATGTTTTTGTTGATCGGACGTTTATATTTATTTTGCTCAAACTGTATACCCCACGTGAGCTGGTGTTCGGTATTATCAGACAGTTGAAAATCTTTGCTTTGATCTGCCGAGAAGCCTAATAAGTTGTCTTTGTAGAGACGTTGCTCAACTTGACGGCGCTTCTCGGTAATGCCTTGATGCGCACGCTGCATGAAGATGTCTTTGTAGGTGTCACTGGTTGTTTCTCGGTAGTAGACTTTGATGTCTGCGCTATCAAGAAACAGGTTATCCAGACTCTCGATTTCAGCCCCCACTTGCGCATCAAAGCTGGTACTTTTACCGTCTTCGAAATATTGTTTCGCTTCCCAGCGGCCATCTTCTTGCACAGGCGCCATGCCATCGTTACGTTCCATGGTCTCTTTGTAGTAAGACACGGTACCTTTAAGCATCACGAGATCGTTTAAAAAGTAGTTGTGGGTAAAGTCAGTGCTGTAGCCTTCAAGTTCACGATCGTAGAGGTCGCGATTATAGTTACGTGTTTCACCGCCTTTCCAGCCTGATAGCAGCAGCAAACTTTCATGATCGCCAAAACGTTGCGCTATCGTGGTGCTGAGTTTTTGTTTGTCACTGATCCCGGCATAGCTTGCGCTGGCTTCATAATGGCTGTCTTTGGTACCTAAATAATCACCCGGTTGTTTGGTCGTTACCACCACCACGCCACCAATAGCGCCAGATCCATAAAGTGATGATCCCGCACCTTTAATCACTTCGATTTGCTTGACGTTAGAGAGGTCAAAACTGTTACGGCCTGCGATGTCATTTAAGTCTGCCGCCCCATAGCCATCACCGACTTTGACACCATTTTTGATGATCGCGATACGGTTACCAGTCATACCTCGAATCGTAATATTTTGTGGTCGTCCTGCACCGCCTGTTACGCTAACACCTGGCTCATGATTCAGCGCATCATACAGCTCAGTTGCGCCTTCTCGTTTGATTTGTTCGCTGGAAATAACAGACACCGACCCACTGGTTTTCGATAGCGGTTGTTCGATTTTTGTCGCCGTTACTATGACGGTTTCCATCTGAGTGGTATTTGCTGAAATGTTATTTTCAGCTACGTTAACTGGCGTATTTTCCACTGAATGTGTCGTTAACTCTGAAGCGTAGGCGTGCGAAGCCAATCCGCTGAGAACAGCGAAGGCGATAGGGTGTAGTTTCATGTTGTTATTCTCTAACTAGGCGTCGATGCTATTAATGTAATGATCGGGTGATATCGCTTGGATAGTCATTGGTAGTCTCGACTATCCATGCGGTATTACTTATTTGTTGTTGTCACCGTAGGTGATGATGGGTGTTGCTGACTAAGATTAAGCAAGAATGCGTACTCCATCGCTTGAGCTGCTTGCGCGGTGCGCCGATTTTTTTGATGGCCAGCCTTAAAGTCTGTGGTGAGCAAATAGGGATTATTTGCCGTGCTTTGCTGCTGTAATTTGGCTACAAACTTAGCCCCTTCCCAATAGGGGACTTGGCTGTCATGCAAGCCGACTCGCACTAACATTGGTGGGTAAGCTTGCGCACTAATATTGTCGTACGGGCTGTAGGTTTCCATGACTTTGCGATCACTGGCTTTGGCGGGGTTACCCCATTCTTGATACTCTTGCTGAGTAAGGGGAAGCGAAGGATCTGCCATGGTATTGATCACATCAACAAACGGGGCTTGTAAAACCGCGCCACGGAACAACGTGGGCTGAGCATTGATCGCGGCTGCGACCAGTGTGCCACCAGCACTGCCCCCGATAGCCAAAATGTCACGCTTAACTCGCGTATGCGATTTTGCTGACGAAGCATCGTGAGATGAAGAAGACAAAGAATCACGGCTTGGCACATAGCGCTGCATCACTTCAGCGGTAGCAAGGAAGTCTTTAATACTATTGGGTTTATTTATCCCCTTGCCTGCTTGATACCACGCATCACCCAAGTACCCACCACCGCGAACGTGGGCAATGGCATAAATCGCCCCTTGATCCAGTAGGCTAATTACCTGCGGCATAAAGTAAGGTTTCATTGGCGTGCCGTATGCGCCATAACCATAAAGAAACACTGGGCTATCTGGGCTCACTTTATCGTTTCGATACGCCAGTGAGACTGGCACATTAACACCATTGGCATTTACCGTAATTTGGGTTGAAGTGTAATTACTTGGTGTGATCGACGGATAGCTATCTTGTGACAGTAACCGCTCTTTGCCTGTTTCGATATTAAACTCCGACCACGTTGGCGGGGTTGTCATCGACATTGATCGGATACGAACAAGATTACTAGCAGCGTCACCATTATTTGATAGCCACGCGACTTTGCCATTGGCAGATAACGGACGACGGAATGTTTCATCACCACTGTGGTTTATCACTAATAAGGTATCTTTCCCTTGCTGGGTGATGACAAGCGCAACACCTGCGTTAAAGACATGCCAGTTTTTGATTTCTGTCTGTGGTTCAGGGATGAACAAAGGTGCAAAAGATTGAATGCTAGCTCCCAGCTTGCCTTGGTATAAGCCAAAGTGTCCTTGGTGATTACTCAGGCTGATGATTTGTTCACCGCTGATATCGCTGTAGTACTCGTTACCCGAAACTCGTTTTTGTAAGCTGCTGTGTAGCTCACCAGTCTGTGTGTCGAGTAGTTGTTGCTGGCTGGTATCGTGATTATTACTTTGAATAATCGCGTATTTTTCATTGCTGGTTTGATAGCTTGAAAGTAGCCAAGCGGGATCCGTCTCTTCGAGTAATACATCTACTTTTTGGGGAGCGGATACTTGGGTTTTAACGAGTTGATAAGGGCGGTATGTACCTGCTTCATTTGCTATTACATAGAGGGTGTCGTTATCATTTCCCCAGATCAGTTCAGTACTTACATGATTGATAAGGGCATAAGTCTGCTGGGTGTGGGTATCAATCACAGTGACAGCGTAATTACGATCACCACGCACATCTTCCGTCACCGCAATAAAGCGTTTATTCGGGCTCAGTAGCCAGCTACCTAGAGAGTAGAAATCAGACTGAGCTGCACGCTGAGTCAGGTTGAAGACAATCCGCTCTTTTGTCTTGGCGATGTCTTGGGTGATCGGTTGCTCAACTAATACGCGCTCACCTTTACGTGTTTCAAATCGATATTTCACATCACCGCGAACAAGCCAAGGTTTCTCTGCTTTTTTAGGGGCATTTGTCTGCCATTCATTCAATAGTTGTTGTTGCAACGCAGCTTGCTTTGTTAAAAAAAATGCAGCTTGTTGATTGTGCTTATTGAGGAACTGTCGGATTTTTTCAGACTGACGCGTGTCATCTCTTAGCCAAGAAAAGGCGTCTGCTTGTTGCTGTGATACTGCTGAACTCAGTTGTGCCGATATCCTTTCAAGTGAGTTAGATTCAGAATGATGTGCTATCTCTGAGGTAGAGAACGCACACATAGGAAAACTCGAAATAAGAAAAAATAGGGCACTACGCTTCATTGTTCGCCTTCTTGCTTTTTGGATGTAGCGAAAAATAGCTACGAAAAATAAGAGGGCATCATGCGCTTAAATAGAAATGAGATCAATTATCATTTCTATTAATTTGTGTGTTTTTATGATTTGTGTGGTGTTTTCAACCAAACTCCTTCCTTTTGGGTGATATATGACTCTGATCTTCAGCGGCTGAAGCACACAAATGTATGTATTCAATTAATTTTAATGCGCTTAATTTGATAGTGCTCAATAACCATGCAAATAGCAGGGTTGAATAACTATTTGTGTGATGAATGTGCAGTTGCCACTTTGATGAAATCAGTATGATGCCTGCAGAATTTTGTACTGGTTTAAATATTATCATCAGGGAGATTGATGTGTTTTTAGTTGAATTTTTAATTGTATTGGGTTGTATCTTGATCGGTGCCCGCATCGGCGGGATTGGTCTTGGTGTTATGGGTGGTGTTGGTCTGGCGATACTGAGCTTTGTGTTTGGTATGCAGCCAACAAGTCCACCGATTGACGTGATGCTAATGATCATGGCGGTAGTGGCTGCAGCGGCATCTATGCAAGCAGCAGGTGGTTTAGATTATTTAATCAAAATCGCTTCAAACATTTTACGCAAAAACCCACGCCAAATTACTTTTATTGCACCTATCGTTACTTACGTATTCACCATGATGGCGGGTACGGGTCACGTTGCTTATTCCGTCTTACCTGTTATTGCTGAAGTGAGTCGTCGTAGTGGTGTGCGTCCTGAGCGTCCATTGGCGATGGCGGTTATTGCCTCACAATTTGCAATTGTTGCCAGCCCAATTGCGGCCGCAGTTGTTGCATTGGTGGCTTTCCTGGAACCACAAGGTATTACACTAGCCAATGTATTGATGGTAACAATTCCTGCAACTTTCCTTGGTTTAGCTGCAGCTTGTGTGATTGTGAATAAGCTAGGTAAAGAGCTAAAAGACGATCCAGAATATCAACGTCGCTTACAAGATCCTGCGTTCCGTGCAGAAATGGAAGCAGAAGTGAAAGTTGAAGAGATCGAAATCAAACCAGAAGCAACCAAAGCGGTTGGTTTATTCTTGTTTGGTGCATTGTCCGTTGTTGTAATGGGTGCCTTCCCGTCATTACGCCCAAGTTTTGATGGCCATGTGATGGGGATGGCGCATACGATTGAAATCGTAATGCTGTCTATTGCGGCACTGATTATTTTGATCTGTAAGCCAGATGGCTACGCTATTACCCAAGGCTCTGTGTTCCATGCAGGTATGCGTGCGATCGTCGCTATCTTTGGTATCGCATGGTTAGGTGACACCTTAATTGGTGGTCATGGCGACATGGTAAAAGAAGCCGTATCGGGTTTGGTTGAAGTAGCGCCATGGACATTCGCATTTGCACTATTTGGCTTATCTGTGATGGTAAACAGCCAAGGCGCTACCACCGCGGTATTGGTTCCTGTAGCGATTGCATTAGGTCTTCCACCAGCAGTGATCATTGCGACGTTTGTTGCGGTTAACGGTTACTTCTTTATTCCAAACTACGGTCCAATCATCGCATCAATTGACTTTGACCGTACAGGTACCACTAACATTGGTAAGTATATCTTCAACCACAGCTTTATGATCCCTGGCTTGCTGAGTATGGTATTCAGCATCATCTTTGGTTTCATTTTTGCTGGTATCGTGTTGTAAATATTCACGAAAACACAAGCAATATATACAAATAAGCCTCGCAATTGCGGGGCTTAATTATATCTGTGAATAATTTGTAAATAGTAATGAAACTACTTACATTAATGAAAGTTAATTGTTTGAAGTCGCTCGATATTTATTATTTATCAGCAATCTCTTTGTTCGAATGAGCGTATTTTATATAGCTAATTTTAGATATTTGAATTAGCTGATTAATCATGGGAAAACCTGCTGCGCGAATCGGGGATCATCATACTTGCCCCAAAACAACCTCAAAAGTTCCTCACGTTGGTGGGCCTGTTGTTACTGGCTCAGCTAACGTTTTTATTGGAGGCATGCCTGCTGCTTGTTAGGGCGATAAAGTCATGTGTATTGGCCCCCCTGATACAATAAAGGAAGGTTCAGCGACTGTCTTTATTAACGGTAAGCCCGCAGCCAGAATGGGAGATGCGACAGCGCACGGCGGCAAAATTGTCATTGGGTGCGGAACGGTATTAATAGGCGATGATGCTCATTTTACGCCAGCGTCAGGCACTGTATCTTCTTCTCAATCTTCAAGTAACCTTGAACAAGGTGAAGACGATAGCGCGAGTGAAACCCCAGAAGCAGATTCTCGTTCAAGTTCAACTAACGCTATACCACCCAATTCGATCGCAGCGCCTGTTATAGAAAATAAACCCAAGTGGCTTAAAATCTGCGCCAATTATGATGACCTTTGGCGAACGCCACTCCCCGCAGAAAATATAGACGTCGAGGTGGATGGCGAGCTTCATCAAGAAGCGATTAGCTTAGAGCAAGGCAATGTAAAAAACACTTACTCACTTGATAAACCCGCGGCAGAGTATTCTTTAGCAAATAAAGAAGCAGGTATAACCGTACTGACCGATCTTGCCCCACAAGCGAATCAAGTTGTTGTTGAACTTAAAGGTGTCAGAGGCATAGAACAACAGATTGCCGAGAGCACAAACACGATACAGTCTGACTTGGATGGCCTTTACCATGAATTAGTCGATAGCATGAGTGGGTTTCAACAAGAATGGGAACTCAACGGGCTTGCAACGCTAGACGATGGTTTACTAGCAGGGGCCAAATCGTGGGGAAATGATTTAACGGACTTATTTAGTATTAAAACTTGGCAAGAAACAGGAGAGTTTCTGGCTACTGGGTTATCTGATTCTCTCGATTTTACCTACAACTATGCCGAGGATAAATATCAAGCGATCACCAATGCGATTACCGATGAACACGGTAATATGCAAAACGTTACTTGGATTAGCGCACGGTTATATGACGAGGTTGAGCAGACGATTACCGAGAAACAGAGTGATCTTCGAGAACTGTTACAAGGGGCTGAATCTGTTTTTGATGATGTGGTCACGGCTGGCCATAAAGCCCAAGTGATTGCGGTAAACCATAAGCAAATTCTAGCGTTACCGCAGATGATTGCGAACAGTGATATCGATGGTATAGAAAAATTTATCGATGATGTTGTAACTGAATTAGATCCTGAATGGGCTCGTGAAATTAAAGAAAGTGAAAAGTTTCCTTTAGTATTAGCATTAATTCAAGAACACAATACGGCCCTTACTTTTTCTGCTTATATTAGCCTGATTTTAGAAGCTATTCCGCCTAACTTTTATGCCTATTATGGTGGTAAGTATGGCGTGTATGTTTTATTGGAATTAGTACTAACATTAACGCTGGCTTTCTTCACCCTAGGGGCTGGGGTTGCTGCAAGATCGGCAATGTGGACGGCTAAATTAGCGCAATATGCGAATAACACTAGAAAGATACAAAACGTACCTAAAGCGGTTGAAGCATTAAATTCAGTGAAATTAACAATAAAAACCATTACTAAAGTGACAGAAGATTTAGAAAAAACAGGTTCACTGTTAGTTAAGCGCCCATTAGGTAAGTACCCAACCGCGAGTGATAAAACACTCGAGATAGAAAAGAAAAATATTGAACGCAATAAAAAATGCCGTATTTGTAAAGGTGATCATAAAACACCAGCGAGTCTGCTCGGTGAGATAGAGTATAAATAATGAATATAACAATGACGCCAGACGCATCAGAAAGCGATTTTATTGATGGTGAAATTGAAAAGAAAAACTATAGAAGGCGTTGGGTGACCAATGTCAAGAAAATACCTAGCCACCCTTTTAATCACGGCATCCATATGGATACCCACCATTTAATATCAAAAGAAGCGGTTAACTTATCAAAATTAGGTAAATTACTTGTAAAGAAAGGTTTTGATATTAATGATTTGAATAACTTGGTGGGCTTTCCCGCGACATTACCTGGTGCTTGCCAGTTAAAAACACAATTGCACCGAGGCGATCATATATTTAAACCGCCAGGAGAAGAGCCTTATCATGACGAAGTTTCAAAATCATTAGTTTATCTAGAGGTTAAAATCGAACGCTGCTATGGAAAAACAAAAAAGAGAGAGACCTCTCATGATATTCATCAATTGTTAAACCCTGTCGCAAAAAATATTTTAAAGAAAATAACTCGATTTCAGTTACCCCTTACAGAACTATACCTGAATTTTAAACATGGTAACAACATTGGTTGTGGTAATTGCTTTGAAGTTAAAGATGCCAGGTTTAATGCTACCGCTTGCGAGCATGGCAGAGCGCACTATAAGCAACTTTATGTATCTGGTGTCGATTATCGCTACCAGAGCAGTAACGCGTATAAAAAAATAATCATGTACAGTGAAAGTTGGACCCCTAAGGTGACAAAATGAATGATTTTGAAAATGAATACTACTTGGTGTTTAAAAAATTTAACCCACAAACATTATACTTAACGGCGTTGCAAAAAAGCGCGGATAGATATTTTGAGTTTGAAAAATTACGCTTTGGTGAAGAACCCCTATTTTTTGAAAATGGCTACAAAGAGCAAGATAAGGCAAGAGGGGTAACACGTTTTTATGGTAAGGCTCATGAAAACATATCGACCTTGGTTGTGCGTGATGAAATATATGAAGATATAAAAGGCTTTAATATCCGTTATTTGCAATTGTACCCCTCTGTGATTATCGATGATGACAATAACTACCTTGAAGGTTACTGGACCTTCAATTATTACGACAGGGTTAATTGCGTTGATTTTGACCTTAGCACTGTCGAAGATTATGACCCTAATGGTGAAGATCATGATGTGGAAAAATTCATCTTTAAGCCTGATATTTTAGCTGCTATTCCCGAAGAGGAAAGGCTGATAATTATGCCTGCGAATGCAAATAAAGACTACACGATTTTTCACAAGAAGATAGTTGATATTTTTAATAAACACAATGTAGAGACCCTCCGATTTATTAAAGTGGCAGATTGGGAATACGGCAAGCAGTTTTAATCGCTCATTGAGGCGTCTGGTTTTAGTTTTGATGGTAATGTCGAACGCCATTACCATTAAAGTGGCCTTAGCGCGTTTGTTTAAATTTACAGTGGTGAAAGTTGGACCCCTAAGGTGACAAAATGAATGATTTTGAAAATGAATACTACTTGGTGTTTAAAAAATTTAACCCTCAAACATTATATTTAACGGCGTTGCAAAAAAGTGCGGATAGAAGGTATAGATATAAAAAATTACGCTTTGGCGAAGAGCCCCTATTTTTTGAAAATGGCTACAAAGAGCAAGATAAGGCAAGAGGGGTAACGCGTTTATATGGCAAGGCTCATGAAAACATATCGACCTTGGTTGTGCGTGATGAAATATATGAAGATATAAAAGGCTTTAATATCCGTTATTTGCAATTGTACCCCTCTGTGATTATCGATGATGACAATAACTACCTTGAAGGTTACTGGACCTTCAATTATTACGACAGAGTTGATTGCGTTGACTTTGAACGTAGCACTGTCGAAGATTATGACCCTAATGGTGAAGATCATGATGTGGAAAAATTCATCTTTAAGCCTGATATTTTAGCTGCTATTCCCGAAGAGGAAAGGCTGATAATTATGCCTGCGAATGCAAATAAAGACTACACGATTTTTCACAAGAAGATAGTTGATATTTTTAATAAACACAATGTCGACACCCTCCGATTTATTAAAGTGGCAGATTGGGAATACGGCAAGCAGTTTTAATCGGTCATTGAGACGTCTGGTTTAGTTTTGATGGTAATGTCGAACGCCATTACCATTAAGGTGGCCTTAGCGCGTTTGTTTAAATTTACTGTGGTGAAAGTTGGACCCCTAAGGTGACAAAATGAATGATTTTGAAAATGAATACTACTTGGTGTTTAAAAAGTTCAATCCACAAACATTATATTTGAAGGCATTGAAAAAAAGTGCGGATAGGGACTTTGAGTTTGATAAATTACGCTTTGGCGAAGAGCCCCTATTTTTTGAAAATGGCTACAAAGAGCAAGATAAGGCAAGAGGGGTAACGCGTTTATACAGTAAAGCGCACATTAATATATCGACCTTGGTTGTGCGTGATGAAATATATGAAGATATAAAAGGCTTCAATATCCGTCATTTGCAATTGTACCCCTCTGTGATTATCGATGATGACAATAACTACCTTGAAGGTTACTGGACCTTCAATTATTACGACAGAGTTGATTGCGTTGATTTTGAACGCAGTCTTATCGATGAGTATGATCCTAAAGATGCTCGTCATGATGTTGAAAAATTTGTTTTTAAATCTGAGGTGTTAGCTGCTATTCCCGAAGAAGAAAGGCTAATGTTTCAGCCAAAAAAAATAGATAAGG